>JALTOP010000149.1 GCA_027000105.1 Planctomycetaceae bacterium
GTCCCATGTCATTCATCAGCTTGGCACAACCGGTACCGCATCTCTCGAACAGATCACTCAACTGCTGCCTCTGCTGTGAAAGGGATCAGCCTCGCAAGGAACATCCCGGATCACTACGCTGTGCCCATTTTTGCCTGGGTGACCTCCGAAATGGACTGTTTGTTTCACCCGAGTTGTACGCTTCCGTCAGAATGATCCCGAGAATGATCCCGTCAGAACAGTACAATCAGAATGGCATGGCCAGCAGGGCTTTACTGCATCAGACGGAAGATCAGGCCCGCACGGAAGTGATGTTTTCAATCGGCACCTCTGTTTCGCCAATACCGACAAACGCCTTCCCGTCGCGCAGAATGGCTCGGTCGACCTCTCCTTCGATCTCTTCTCCCTGCTCGTTTGTTGCAGTAATGGATCGCCCAATCAATGAAGCTGATGAAGACGCGAAGGCTGCTGTTGCCGCGGAAGACTGATTCTCAGTCAACGCCTTGATGGTATCTTCCAGTTCAACGGACGCCTGCAGGCTCCTCATCTGGGAAAGCTGTGTCAGCAGTTCCTCATTGCCGGTCGGATTGGTCGGGTCCTGATTTTGCAATTGAGTAATCAGCAGCTTCATGAACGAATTGGAATCCAACGCGTTGAAACCCTGGGAATTCTGATCAACGATGTTGATCTTCTCTCCTGTCGGACTTTGTACCGTGTCAATTACTGCCATGGGAGTCACTTTCTGTTACTGAATCAAAACAAATCTGTTTCCTGGTTAGATATGTACGTCGATTTCGCTCACTCCCACAATTTGACGCTCGTGAGCTTCTGTTTCTGCCACCGGGGCATTGTTCTGTTCTTCCAACTGCTGATTGACTGAGGCGAATTCTGTTTCCTCACCAAAGCGTTGCTGTTGGTTTCCTGAAGTCTGATTCCCCGGCGACTGATTTCCCGATTGATCGGAGGTGAATTCACGAGTCAGGTTTTCGTTGATCTCTACTTCCAGACGATCCACTCTCAGGTTTTGTTGGTGTAACGAAGCCCGTAATAAATGAAGCTGTTCAAGGACAAGCGCCCGAGCATGTGGATTATCGACTTCAATGCGGGCAACAACCTGTCCGTTCACCCGGCCCACTTCGATCTGCATCGATCCGAGTTCCGGCGGATCAAGACGGATACGCATCGCTTTACCGCTTTCGCTGGCCTGTTGGATGAAGGACGACAGTTTTTGACTCATATCGGAACGTGTGATCTCCAAAACCGGGCGAGCCTGAACGGCTGCGGGAGTTTCGCCGGATGAGCGAACGGGAGTCGCATTAGCGGACGAAAAGGGATCAGCCGAAGTGCTTTTGGCCGAGTTTGCATCAGAAAAATCGCTGGAAGTAACCTGGCCGGTCACGTTGGTCAACTGGTCAACAGGCAACTTATCCGCTTTTGTACCAGGATGGTTTTCAGAGATTGGCTTCGAAGTGAAAGCTGTCTGTTGAGTTGCCCGACTGTATTGCGGTTGCAGGTGGGCCGGAATCTGGTGAGACGATTTTTTCTGACCAGCATCGCCGGGTTGAGCTTTCCCCTTTTCCGCTTTTGCTTTCCCTGCCGTATCATCAACCGGCGATGTCTGGAAATCGATGTTCGTCGTTGGCTGCTCCACCTGATTCTGTTTCTGGCCCTGTTCTTCATTCTGCTCGGAGACGTGAGTTTCCTGCTCCGATGTTTCCGGAGCCTCCGCCTTTTCTTCTGAACCCGGATCCTTCAATTCACCTGCAGAGTTCGGAGCGGGAACAGCCGAATTTTCTGCGATCGATTTTTCCTGCTGATTCTGCGCAGGCACATTCGACTGATCCTGTGCGGATCGGTTGCGCTCTCCATCCGCTTCTGCTGTTTGAATTTGAGCGATATCGTCCTGAGAGGGCTGTTGTGCAATTTCAGGATTGTTGTCGCCATCTGTTTGAGCCTGTTCGATAGCCCGCTGTTTCTGTGCTGCATCAACTTGCCCGGCGGTGTTCGGTTCAGTCGAATCCTGACCGTCCTGCGAAGATTCCGGCTCTCCCGCAGCGGTCTTCTCTGTTTGATCCCCCTGTTGAGAAGTTTGCCCGCTTACCTCAGGTTGGGAAGCATTGATCCCGGAAAGATCGTTCTGCTCCTGTGGGTTGGAATCGGAACTTTTCTGTGGGCCGTTTTCCGACGCGTCATTATTGTTGGCAGAGTTGGCCGGAGAATCGTGGTCGCTGGATAATAGATTCTGCTGATTGGAAGTTTGTCCCTGCAGCGCATTGGCCAACCCTTTTGAGATAACGGGGGGATGCAGGTTCCCGTCATCTGTATCTGTGGAATCACTGTTCTGCGTGAGATCGTCGGCGTCACTATTTGAGCGAATCCCTTCCGAAACATGTTTCAGCAGTCCGGCGGGGACATTCCCGTTCTCACTTTTCGAGCCGACTGAATCGACATCGTTCTGTTGATCCTCTCGGTTCTCCGTCGGGTTTCCCGTTGGGTTCTCGGAACTCCTCTCGGGTTGCTGCGACTCATGTTGCTGTAACGAGTCAACGGAATCAGATGATTCTGTAACCGGTGGCGAATTGTCAGTTGGTTCCGAATGATCTACCTTCGGCTCACTGGTAGTATCAAGCCGGGAGGCAGGCTGGTCGTTTTGCCCTGGAGGAAGTTGATTTGTTGCCTGCTGATTCTCGGCTGCTTTTTGTCGGCGGGAACGTTTCGGTCGGGAAATTCGATTTTCCGATGTAGCCGCTGGTTGAGGACGCTCGCGCCGATCCGTATCTCGAATTGATCGAGGCTTCTGTTGTGTCGATTCCGCAGAACTCGGCGTCCGCCCCGCTTCCGCATCAACCGAACGGGAGCGTAAACGGTCTTCAAAAGAGACAGTGCGTTCTGTGCCGGTATCCTGCTTCCCTTTTTCAAACAGTGCTTGAATCAGGCTGTTTCCGGGGTTGGACAAGTCCCTGATGAATGAAACAGGAGGCAGAATTTGATTGCGTGGCATCGTCCATGAGCCTCGAAAAAATGACAACGGAAAACATCCGCGGAGTTCCGTCGAATCCCCATGGCATCCCGGCTTCCCTGCCAGATTCGCCCGATTCGATCGGCTCCGGACAATTTTCAAGGTAGCTGGAGCGGCAGTCCCCGGTAAGGCTGGTATCATCCAGTTGCCGCAACCATGATGGAGCCTTCAATAAGCACGTTCCGTCCATCAATTTATATCTTCAAGATACGGAACATTCCTTATTGTAATGCTGTCGCTTTCTTGCCATCGTCATCCATCGCCTGCAAAGATTTTTGGACAGGTTCGATGAGCGGACTACCTTTATAAATTGCCTTGTATATATCTTCGGCTTTTTTCGTCCGCGCGATCGGGTCTTTCCCGTTAATTCTTTGACGAAATTGATCAAGGATTCTGGCCGCATCCTTTTCCGGCATGCCCTTAAACAAGAGCACGGCATCATTTATGTCCAAGGCAAGCAGTTTTTCAACGGCTGATTCAGGTTCCATTTTCAGCAGAATCCCTCGTGCCTGTACAACCGCCTCGGAGGTGATTTTCTCCTGCTCCTTCTTCAGCTCCTCATAAAAGGTTTCTCTAACCTGCTCAAGCTTCCCACGTTTACTGGTGATGGAGTTCGTTTGGTCTTCTATTGCCTGTTGAAAAATTGCCAGTTCGTTTTCACGAGCGGAAATACTGAGGATTTTGGCTGCTCTGGCTTTGACGATATCGTCGTAAGAGGGCATTTCCTGCTGTTTTTCGGCAACTTCTTCATCAACTTTGATTGGCTCTCCTTTGAGTATGGCAACGATATTTTCGACCGATTCGCGTGTCAGATTTCCCTGTCCCCATGCGAATCCGAGCGCAGCCACCCCCGTCAGCACCGTCGCGGTGCAGAAGATGGAAATGACCATACCAAGTATGCGGAACATGGGAACTTCCTGTCTCGATCTAAAACATCAATTTCAGCCGTGAGTTGCTTGATTGTGATCTGCTCTTTGAGAGCCGGGAATCGTCAAAATTGAATTTGTTGCGTTGCGTTCCAACTCTCTTGCATTTCTACTTCGAGTTGTTTTGTTTCCAGATATTCATGTTTTTTCAAACGTTTTTCTTTCAACTGTTCCAACGCCTTTACCGCTGCATCGGCTTGCTGAACAGCTTTTCTGCAGAGTTCGAGCTGTTGTCTGACCTGTTCCAATTGCAGGTTGATTTGTCGAATTTTCAAATCAAGCTGGGTCAGGTAGAACCTTCGCGATGCATTTCGTTGGACGTTGATTTCTCCCCGATTGCTTCCGACACGGATTTCTTCACTGATCTGCTCCCGTTCTGCGCGTGTCCGCTCAATTTCCCGTAAGAGATCGGATTCCTGTCTGAGGACATCGGCGAGAACCTGCCTGCATTGATCTCGCTGGAACTTGCGATACTTCATCAGGGATTCAAGTTGAAATTTGAACTTGGCCATCTGTTTCAGTTATCCCTTCTCCCAGTCATCAGGAAGCGGCGGCGAACTGTTGATTGAGATCCATCTGCGAAGCCAGTTGAAGCAGGTTGTCGACTGTCTGTGTCATTTCAGTATGTGTGGTCGGTGTTTGTTGCAGAAACTGGTCGATTTTCGATTTCAGTTGGATGGCGCGGTCGACCAGACGACTGCTGCCATGTTGATAGGCCCCGATGTTGATTAGATCTTCCGATTGTCTGTACGCGGCGATCAACTGTTTCATTTGTTGAGCGGCTTCTAGATGTTCGTTCGAGACCAGTTCGTTCATCAAGCGACTTATACTGCCGAGCACATCGATCGCGGGCCAATGCGATTGGTGAGCCAGATCACGCGAGAGAACAATGTGGCCATCCAGAATCCCGCGAACGGTGTCGGAAATGGGCTCATTCGTATCGTCCCCTTCCACCAATACCGTGTAGAGCCCGGTGATGCTCCCTTTTTCTGTCGTTCCACTCCGTTCCAACAATCGTGGAAGCAGGGCAAAAACTGAAGGGGGAAAACCGCGCGTTGCCGGTGGTTCGCCGCCCGCCAGACCAATTTCCCGTTGAGCCAAAGCGTACCGTGTCACGCTATCCATCATCAAAAGGACATCTTTTCCACGATCGCGAAAGTATTCAGCAATCGCGGTTCCTACATGAGCACATCGGCGGCGCAACAGAGCGGATTCCTCGCTGGTCGCGACAACAAGAACCGATTTCTTCATCCCTTCCGGGCCCAGATCGCGTTCCAGAAATTCCCGTACTTCGCGTCCTCGTTCTCCGACCAGCACAACAACATTGACATCAGCCGAAGCGTATTTTGCCAATTGGCCAAGCAGCGTACTCTTTCCGACCCCGCTCCCTGCAAAAATGCCGAGCCGTTGCCCCTTTCCACATGTCAGAAGTGAATCGATCGCACGAACTCCCGTCTCCATGACCTCTGTAATCCGTGGTCGGGTTAAAGGTGGAATCGGCGGTGTCTGTAACGAAACCGCATGAGGCAGGATCGCGGGGAGCTTATCGTCGATAAATTCTCCCTGAGCGTTAATGACACGCCCGAGCAGTTCTTCGCCGACCCGCAATTTCATCGAAGATTGTCGCAGTTCGACCAGATCGCCCCGTTTGACGCCTGTTAAATCGTTGTAAGGTTGGACAATAATATCCTGATCCCGCAGTCCGATCACCTCAGCATCGATCGGCTCGCGATGATTGCAATTGATTCTGCAAAGTGATCCAATCGGTGCGGGCAGACCGCGCACCTGTGCAGTCATCCCGACTACCTGGGATATTCGCCCGCTCAGCCCGTAAGGAATAATCGAATTCAGTTGCTGCTTCCACATAATTTTGTAGCGTTCTGTTCCGTATCTGTTACCTCAAAATGTCTCAAAATCAAACAGGCGTGTGTCCGTTGCAATCTCTGATGACCGACTTTCCCGGAGCACCCTGGCAGGCTCCGCTGGTGCTTGAAGTCCGCTAATCTCCCAGTAATTCTTCCGCGATGCGATCCAGTTGTGTTTCTATTCTCGCATCGATAACACCATGTTCTGTTGTGACGAAAACGTCTCCCGAATTCAAATTCGGATCAGCAGTCAAATTCACATGGGCCTGTTGCGATAATGTCTTGATCACGGTTTCTCTGAACTCTTCCAGTGATTCCAGATCCTGCTCGGCAACACGGATGGAAAGTTGTGAATTACCCACGGTCAACTTCAGAATTTCTTCGAGGCGATCTCTCACAATCTCCGGTGACAGTTTGAGACTGCGGTGAACCAGCTTTTCAGTAATCGCGATGACCAGTTCAATCGCCTGTGATTCCCAACGTGAAAGACACGCCTGTTTTTCATGTTCAAGATTCTGCGAAGCTTCCTGCAACAGCGGGACGAGATTTTGAATTTTTTTCTGGACGAGTTGCTGGGCCTTTTTC
>JALTOP010000150.1 GCA_027000105.1 Planctomycetaceae bacterium
CAAGAGCGACTGGGGAGCGAAAATCAGATCTCGGAAAGTCGTGACACTCTTTATGGCCAGGGAAATCGTGGTGAGGGAAATCCGGAGCAGGAATCGGAATGGGTCTATTCGGTTCGCCTGGAACCGGTCGATTTCCTCTCCTCTCTGTCATCATCTCTGTCATCATCCCAAAGTGGCAATGTTTTAACGCCAAAGGTTGAGGAACCGGGATCAGAAAATGACGGTTTGCAGAAGTTGACTGTCAGTGTGAGACAATCCGACGAGGAACTGCAGCGTCCCGTCCGCTTTGTACTCACACGCTGGATTCGCCCCGGCGAAACGGCGATTACCGATGAAGGTAATTCTTTCGGTCTGGATTCCGCAGGAGGATTCCAATGAATCGAAAGAATCGCCAGTCGAAACGCAATGGTTTTACCTTGCTGGAGTTGCTGATCGCCGCGGTACTCGTTTCCGCGTTGATGTCGGCTGTGTGGGGGATTATGTCACTCTACAACAGTATGCTGACAGCGGGCCAGGAGGAAGTAACCGAGCAACAGCTTGTCCGTTCGCTGTTTCAGTTGATGGAAGAAGACTTCAGTTCTGTATTAACGCCGCTGGATGAACGAAAAGTTCCAGAAAAACCATTGAATGCAGAGGAAAACGCTTTCGCTGAACTGGCTCAGGAAGATCAGGAAGTAACCGCGTCGCGTTCCATTTTTGAGATCTCCCCCGAGAACAGCAGCCCGGCCGCTCCGGTTTTTGTCGGGACATCGACAGCGATTCGTTTGACAACACATCGCGTGATTCCTCCGAAAAAAGAATCTGAAATCTCAGAATTCGAATTATTGGACGAACTGGGCGGTGGTTCGAGTTCCGATCGTTACGCAGAGCAGGAAGGGGAATCTCCCGCCGTTTCCGAATTCCAAACGGTCGTCTACCAGTTTCAGATGCCTGGTCAGAACGAATCGGTACAGTCGCTTCCAGCCGGTCTGTACCGTATTCAGGTCGATTCGCTCGAACTACTTTCGCTGTTGAACAACCGCACGGCTTTCCAGGAATCCCGGGTTGAAGATGGGGTGCGTGTCGATCGATTAACGCTTGAATCACTCCTTTTCCCCCGACAGGATCAACTGAAAGAGGGGGCAGAAATGGAGATCGAAACGGAGGCAATCGTCCCCCATTACGATTTGGTGCCTGAAGTTGTCAGTTGCCAGTTTGAATACTTCGACGGAGCAGCCTGGGTCTCCGAGTGGCCAACCGAAGGGAATAGCGAGGTCTCCTATCCCGCCGCGATCCGCGTCCGATTTGATCTGATCAACGCACAGGAGTTGGAAAAAATGAGCGTCCTGGAAACACCAGCGCAGGAATCGAATGAACTGGAGCGGGAATTGAATGATTCTTTCAGTGCGGAAACGGACGACCTCGGAACGAACCCGGGATTGAACGCAAACGAAACAGAAGAATCCGGGCAGGGAAATCTGTCGCCACTTGGGGGGATCACTCCACGCAGCTATTGGCGAATTTTTTTGCTGGAGAATCCGAAACCTTCATTGGATGCGTTCGGCTTGGGAAGCGGAAATGAAACCGCCACCAGTTCGTTGGGGAGTTTTCAGCAATGAATCGCGTCATCCCGGATCATTTGAAAATCAATCGACCCAACAGGGAAGGTGTTGTCCTGATTGTGGTGCTGGTGCTGGTGGTGATGGTTGCCTTGGCGGGCTTCGGATTTCTCTCGGCGATGACAACCGAATACGAGGCAGCAGTCATAAACGGGCAACTCCTTCAAGCACAACAGACACTCGCCAGTGCGGAAACAATGCTGCTTTGGATCGCTGAGCAATCCGGGAGACAGCCGGAAACTGCGATTGATCTGATGAACGAACCGGAAATGTTCCGTGGACGCAGTCTCCAGTCTGCTTCCGGGGAGGGGTTGAGTCCTCCGCTTGCCGAGAACGCAGAGCCTGCAAACAGTTCGACAAACCCGTGGCGGTTTTCGGTCATCCATCCGGTCAGCCGAACCGCGCCCTCGAAGTTGCAATTCGGTCTGCAGAACGAATCGACCCGGTTGCATCTGGCGATGGTTTTGGGATGGGAGCAGGAAGAAACGGGGAGAGGAAAAGCCGCGTTGATGCAACTGCCCGGCATGACTGATTCCATTGCCGACGCCTTGTTGGACTGGCTCGACGCGGATGACCAGGCCCGCGAATTCGGCGCAGAGAGCGAATATTATCAACAACTCGATAAACCGTACAAACCACGAAACGGAATACCTGAAACACTTGATGAGCTTCTTTATGTCAAGGGAATCACCCGCGAGTTGCTGCACGGTTTGACCACTCGTGCGGGGAATGAAACTTCTGTTTCTGTAGCCGATTCCGTTATTGACTGGACGCAACTTCTTACCTGCACCAGTGCCGAGAGCAACCTGACTCCAGATGGAAAATCGAAAATCAATCTGAATTCGTCCGATCTCAGAAAATTGCACCAGACGCTTTCCGGTCAATTCGATGAATCGTTGGCCCGGTACATCATACTGGCCAGGCAATATGGCCTCTCTTTCGGCGATGAAAATCGGTCATCTGCTGCCATTTCCGAAGCAACAGCCGGGAGTGCATTGTCGCTTGAAAAGGAGTCGAAATTTTCCATTGCTTCCCCGGCATTTCTGATCGACACCTACGTTGATGTTCCCTCTGGAAAGCGAACGAAGCGTGTGCCGAGTCCGCTGCAATCGAATTCGCCCGATTTCCTGGAGTTGGCCGGGCGGATTTTTTCCCAAACCACGGCCAGCCCCGATGATGTACTCATCGGGCGGATCAACATCAACCTGGCGAATGAAGCGGTTCTGCGCACCATACCGGAGATGTCACCAGAAACGGTGTCGCAAATTATCCAACAGCGGGAGACACTTGAGGAATCGGAAAGAGGCAATACCGCGTGGCTGCTCAGTCGTCAAGTGATTACTGCCGAGCAGTATCGCCAATGGTTTCCCTATATCACGACAGCCGGGGATGTTTATACCGGTGAAATCGTTGTTTTCAGAAAAACCGGCGGGCCGTTTCTGCGCAGGAAACTGACAATTGATGCTAGTAAACGCTCTGCCTCGGCAGTAGACTGGATTGACCTCACCAGCCAGGGCCTGCCTGCTGCATTACCGCTTCTTGATGGAAGTAGTAACGCAGAACCGCGACTCGGCGTGAATAACAAGTAAGAAGCGAAAAGAAGCCAGCCCCGGATCATTGACGAACATGCCTGGTCAACCGGTTATCCCACCCGGACGATTCTCCATACCGGTCAATCCAAATCGATTAAACAGAGACGATGAGTAAAATTTTAGCAGTAAGCTGGACGGCCGATCTTCTGCGTTACGTGTATGTGCGGAGCGAGAAAAATGGCTCGATGCACATCATCGCTGCGGGAGAAAAGAAACGGAGCACAGACAGACAGGAGATTCCGACCGGTTCTCAATCGGAGCCGCAACCGGAAACGCAGCAGGAGCAGGAGCAATCCGGAGCTTCCCTGAAAGAGGTTCTGAAAAGTCTTGTTTCTGAATTGGGGGCGTCGAAAGCGACACTTCTGTTGTGTATCAATCGAGGGGCTGTCGAATCGGCGACATTCACAGTCCCGCCGGCTACTGAAGCGGAACTTCCCACACTGGTTCGTAACATGGCTGCCAGGCAGCTTCAGGGAACCAACGAAGATAGCCTGCTCGATTTCGTTGCGTTTCCACCGGATGAAGATGGGACGCGCAAAGTCTCTGCGATGGTACTGCCGGTTGAGCAGCAGCAACTGGTACAGGAACTGGCTGATGCGGCCGGTTGCCCGATGCACCGGATCATTATCACCCCTCATGCGTTGAGTCTGTTCGCGCCGCCACAACCAGAAGGCGAGGCGACAGCGACGCTGATTATCAGCGAGGCGGCTGATGCGGCCCACCTGCTGATTGTGCAGAACGAATTGCCGATTCTATCCAGAACGGTGCGGCTCTCCTCCGATATGAGCACCGAACGGCGGGAGGAGTTTGTCACCAGTGAAATTCAGCGGACGTTGTTGGCAGAAGATGTTGAAATCGGAAATGTGGTTCTCGTCGGTAGCGAAGTTGAAACCGCCCTGTTGAGTCGCTCACTGGAGGATCGATACGATTTTGAAATTCATCAGGTCAGTTCAGTTTCGTTGATCGATGGTGATGCCAGCGGGGCGGCTTTTGGAATTTATACTCCTTTGGTCGCCGCCCTGAAAACGGAAACATTGCAAATCACTCCAGCGATCGATTTTGCCCATCCGAAGAAAACGCCGGTCCCGGTCAACATGCGAAATCGAATTCTCGTCATCGCGGCGGTGGTAGTTTTGATCGTGGGAACAGGCTGGTATTACGTCAATTCGCAATTTTCGGAAATTGAAACAGAAATTGCCCAATTGAGAACCCGACGGAGCGAATTGAACGAACTAGTAAAAAAAACTCGCACCAAACGCAATCTGGCCAAAGTTCTGTCACGCTGGGAGAGTTCCCGGATCGATTGGCTCGATGAGTTGCGGGATTTGACAATACGGATTCCGTCCAGTCCGGAACTGTCGTTGCAACAGTTTACCGCTACGCCGACACGAAAAGGGGCTGTTGTCTCTTTCAGCGGAACGGGCAGGTCTCCAGAAGTGATCCGCCAGATGGAAGTCGCTCTCCACGATCAGTATCACCAATTGAAAACGCCGGGTATTCGCGAACGGAAACAGGGGAAGAAAAGTATCTGGACTTTTCAAACAACCATGACCGTTCGGAGCAGACCTCGCGAAAAATATCTCAGTCATCTGACCGAAGAAGAACTTGCCCAAAGAAGTAGCAGCACGAAAAAGACGAAGGGAAAATCGACCAGAAGTAAAGCGGCTTCCCCCAAAGCGAAGACGAAAAAGAAAGTGGCGGAGGTGCGCTCATGAAGCCGACCAGACAACATATTCTGTTGGCGTTTCTGCTGTTATTGGGAATTTTCCAACTGGGAGATTACGTACTAAATTCCATGATTCAGGCCCCGCTGGAAAAACTTCGAAACGAACGGGAAGCACTTCAGGAAGATATTGAAAAACGGGAAAAACTGCTTTCCGAAGCCCGTGTGGCGGGGAAGAAGATCGAACGTTGGAAAAAGAAATCACTTCCGTCAGATATTGAAACGGCTCGCTCTCTTTATCGTAACTGGTTGCTGGAGGTGATCCGCGAAGCGAAATTGCAAAACGCGACGGTTGGTTCCGGGTCGCCAGCCAGCCAGTATGGGCTTTATCGGGCCATGCCCTTCGATGTAAAAGCCAGGGGAACGCTGCTGCAACTGACGAACGCCCTGTTCCGGTTTTATAACTCGGATCAATTGCACGAAATAAAATCTCTTCGCATCACGCCGGTGGGGAATTCGGGACAGTTCGATATTTCCCTCGGAATCGAGGCACTGATCATTCCCGGTTCCAAGAGGAAGTCGCTCAACACGGGAAAGGCGAAATGGCTCGCCTCGACTGATCCACGCGATTACGCCATCATTGCCCGGGATAATCTGTTTGGCATCGGTGTCAACAATCAGGACCCGATGAAGATGACCATCCTCAGTGCAGTGACCAGCCGAAACGGCAAGCCACTTGCCTGGATTACCGAATTGATAACGGGGCGAGTCATCAAGGTGGCACCGCAGGCGTCCTTCGAAACGGTCGCTCTTTCCGGACGTGTCATCCAAATCGGACAGGATAGTGCCATCATTGATTCGGGTGGTCAACGAATGAAATTGACCATCGGCCAAAGCTTTGCCCAGGGAACAATCATCCAACCGGAAGCAGCCGATAAATTGCAGACAAAATCCGAAACAACCTCCAGAGATTGAAAAAGAATCGTCACCTGTTCCTCCCCGCCTGGTTGTTGATATCGATACGGTTACGGAAATCTGTCGGTTTTTCATAGAGAAACAGCAAGTTTACCGGAACATATCGCTGAGTCGGTTGTTTCATACTCTGTCTCAATTTGTAATAACCGCTGAACCGACAGTCGTGGGAGTTTATCGATGTTTCGATGGAGGAATAGTGGACTGGTATTGCTTCTGGGTCTTGCGGTTGCGCACACGGTGCAGGCTGCCGAAAAAGAGACCCGACAAAACCCGGCGAAGTGGGAAAAGGCATTCGCTCCTGCGATTGAATATCTCAAGGAGCATAATGGTCATGCGCTGCTGGTGTACCGTGGAGACGAGCTTCTTTACGAGGGCTATTACAACGGTTGGGCAGCGGATAAAATTCACCGACTGGCCAGCGGCACAAAAAGTTTCAATGCAGCCATTGCGGTTGTCGCCGCTCAGGAGGGATTGTTGAATCTTGATGAAAAGGTGGCCAAAACGATTACCGAATGGC
>JALTOP010000151.1 GCA_027000105.1 Planctomycetaceae bacterium
GTTTGAAAGGTTCTGTTGTGAAGATCGAAAGGTTTTGCCGGTCAGGCGTGTTGATCAACTCGGGCAGGATATGACGGAAGAAAAAATCTTTCCGTTATCAAAATCGGTATTTTTCGCTATTGGGCTGAAGTCTAATCTGGAATGTTTCAGGAATGTTTTACAAGAAATGATCCTATTTGCTGAATTTACCAAAATCCCGCATCGCTTTTTTCAACTCCGGATCGTTATCGAAAATGGTTTCAATATCGGCGGATTCTTTTAATCGCTCGATGACCTGGGCGGTCTTCTCTTTTCGCTTCTTTTTGATGATTTCACTCTGGATGTCCTGTTGCACCTGCTCAAATGGAGTGACCGAGGCCTCTTTCCGATCAGTCACTTTCAGAACCTGAAAGTAACCAGGCGATTCCACCACGGCCGAGATTTGGCCTTTTTTCATACTGAAAAGAAGTTGATCGACCTTGCTGTCGGCCAGACTCCCCTGTCGGGTCCACTCCCAGTGGCCCCCGTTGCTTGCAGTAGCCCCGTCGGAATATTTCCGGGCGACCTCGGCAAAATCCTTGCCCTGCTGCAGTTCCGCAACGGCTTGATTCAGTTTCTCGATCGCACCGTTGCGACCGCCATTTGGTTCGAACGATATCCGCAGTTCCTGCCATTTCACCTGGGCAGGGTGTGTGAACTTCTCGATATTCTCGTGATAGTATTTCAGCAGATCGACTCGTCCGAGTTCGACGTGAACTTCCGATTCGGTTGCGAGATACTGCATCGCCAATTGCTGGGTACCGAAAGTTTTCCTCAATTGATCCAGCGACGTTCCATCTTTCTGCAATTTCAAATCCAGTTCTCTGGCACTCGCTGTTTTGGTCTTTTCCAGCAGTCTCGCCACATGTTCCTTGAACGCTTTATCCAAAATCGTATCGAGTTGATCGATCTGTTCCTGTTTCAACGTTGTTTTCAGGGCATGGGCCAGTAAAGTCCGTTCAAGCGTATCGGGCAAATCCCGTTTGAGCAGTTCCCGTTGAGCCTGTGCAAATTGCTCTGTGGAAAGCTGCTTTTTCATTTTTTCCATCTGTTTGCTGTAAGGCCCGAAGATGTCACCCGCCAAAATCGGTTCACCATTGACCATTGCGACAACCTGGGCGTCAGGGATCGGCTTCAATTCTCCACTGGCATCGTGTGAAGCGAGCAGCACACCACTGGCGACCGTTGCGTCTTTACTGATTTGGGCGTAGCCGAGTGAATCTTCCGAATTTTCCTCTAACGATATACGAGGAGGGGCGGGGCCAACGACCGGATTATTGGGACGAACCCGGTTGAACTGTTCCTTGATCTGCTGACATCCCTGCTGCGTCAGGATCGAACAGAACAAAAACAGAACGAACAGGCCTTTCCAGCATGAACCCCGTCCACGCAGACCTTCCGTCCGATCCGTTTTCCAATTCGATAATGGTGATAACTGCATAGAAAGAATGATACGACGAAAGGAATGTTTCTGGTTGAATCGTCTGAAATCCGCCCGGGAATACCCTTTGACCGGGAAAAATGGCCAGCAGGATAAATTGGCTAACGGGAAAACTTGAACGGTGCAGGGAGCACCACGCAGGGAAAGGATATGTTATAGCCCAAATAACGAATCTCGGCTATACGATTCAGGAAGGGGCCGGGTTATAGGCGTTATCGTAATCAGACCGCAACACAGATTTCATAAACGAAAGCAGAGTGAACTCACAATCCGGCGTGATCTGATGCAAACCTTCCGGGAAGGGAACGTAGATAGTGCGAGGGTCAACAAGCCGTAAGTCCTCTGGTGACAATTCGTTATGGATTTTTAACAACTGCGGGTTCGTTCCGGAAAGCACGAAAAACTTTCCTTCAATTCGGATCTGATTGATTGACAGGCGTCGGGCCGCAATTTGTAATTCTTTCATTTGCAACAATTTTCTCACCGGCTCCGGGGGATTGCCGAAACGGTCTTTTAATTCTTCTTCGAGGTCGCTGAGCTGTTCGTTTTCGCCAATAGCGGAGAGTTTACGATAAACTTCCATTTTGTGGCGACCGGGAGGGATGTAATCACTTGGCAGATAGGCACTTATGGGCAAGTCGATGTTGACATGCGGATGTTCCCGTAAAGGCTGTTTTTTCTGTTGCCGAACTGCGTTATCGAGCAGATGGCAGTAGAGTTCATAGCCGACAAGCGAGATATGGCCACTCTGTTGGGTTCCCAGAATATTTCCCGCACCGCGAATTTCCAGGTCTCGCATCGCAATTTTGAACCCGGCTCCCAGTTCGCTGTATTCTTCGATCGATTTAAGTCTTTTGGCGGCAACCGTGGAAAGCGTTTTTCCTTCCTCGATCAGCAAATAACAGTAGGCACGATGTCTGTAGCGACCGACACGTCCCCGCAACTGATGCATATCGGCCAGACCGTAACGTCCCGCCTGGTGAATGAAAATGGTATTGGCGTTCGGAATATCAAGCCCGCTTTCAATAATGGTGGTCGCTACGAGAACGTCCGTCCTTGCGTTGACAAAATCGAGCATGGCTCGTTCCAGTTGATGCTCATTCATTTGCCCATGTACGATTCCGAAGTTCGCTTCCGGCACGATCTGTCGCAAATCATCAGTCAGTTTCTCGATATCGTAAACACGATTGTGCACGAAATAGACCTGACCGTTCCGGTTCAGTTCGCGGATAATTGCACGGCGAATCAGTTCCGGATCCCATTGACAAATACGTGTTTCGATCGGCTGTCTACCACGCGGCGGCGTTTGCAAATTGGAAATATCGCGGATTCCCAGCAGTGACATGTGCAGCGTGCGCGGAATGGGTGTGGCGGAAAGAGTAAGAATATCGACTTCGAGACGAAGCAGTTTGAGCATTTCTTTCGCCTTGACGCCGAATCGCTGTTCCTCATCTATGATCAGCAAACCGAGATCCCTGAATTTGATATCGGGCGAGACAAGACGATGCGTTCCGATGACCAGATCGATGGAACCTGTTTTCATCCCTTCCAGAATTTCCTGTTGTTCCTTGTTCGTGCGAAAGCGGGAGAGCATTTCCATGTTGAAAGGGTATTCGGCCATTCTTTCGCTGAAGGAACGATAATGCTGTTCCGCCAGTACTGTTGTCGGAACGAGCACGGCGACCTGTTTTCCCGCATTGATCGCCCGAAAAGCGGCCCGCATGGCGACTTCAGTTTTGCCATAACCGACATCGCCACAGATAAGCCGATCCATCGGCCGGGGACGCTGCATATCCTCCCGGATGGCGTCGATGGCACTTGCCTGATCGGGGGTTTCCTCATACGGAAAAGAGGCTTCGAACTCCTGCTGCCAGTGTGAATCGGGGGGATACGCGATCCCCTGTTTTGCTTCCCGGGCGGCCTGCAACTGGATCATCTCGGAAGCCATATCCGCAACCGCCTGCGAAACCTTTTGCTTCTTTTTCTCCCAGGAAGTCGAACCGATTTTCGCTAATCGGGGTGATGTCTTGCTCGCCCCGACATATTTTTGCACCAGATGAATCAGCGAAACAGGGACATAAATTCGCACCGAATCTGCGAATTCGATCACAAGATGTTCTTCAGTGCGGTCTTTTGTTTCCACCAGTTGCATCGAGCGGTATCGGCCAATACCGTGCGAGACGTGAACAACCAGATCTCCCTCGTTCAATTCAAGGAAACTTTCGATCGCGCGGGATTGCAGCGTCTTCTTTTTCCGGTTTGGACGCACATCCCGCCGGCCGTACAACTCGTGATCGGAAACAATCAGCAGACGCTGTTTCACCAATCGAAAGCCATGCGTGCAGCGGCCCAGACACAAACGGGTTTGCGGTTTCAATTCCGGATGCTGTTCGTCGATCAATTCGGCAATACGGGAACGTTCTCCCTCATTCAAACAGCAGAGCAGAACCCGTTCGTCGGCTGCAAGGGAATGTTCCAGTTCGCTGAGCGGATCAGACTGTCCTACCGAAAATCGTTCGATCGATTCAGTTCGCAATTCACAACTTTTCTCGAAGCTGCCCGAAGAAATGGCGGAGACCGAGACGGAAGGGAACTGCGTGCAACGCTCCATCGCCCCGCGCACATGAAACAGCCCGGTTGTTGAATCGAGCCGCTTCAGGTACAGCTTTCCCTCGTCCATCAAATCCTGAAGTTCTGTCAGGACAAACCAGCTTTTTTCCGGCAGATAGGACGCAAAATGTTCCGAAAACCGAACCGGTTTCTTCCTTTTGACGGTTGAAGAATCCGCCTGTTTCGGTTGCACGGAAGAAGAACTTTCCGGGAAAATGGTCAGACGAACTTCGGGAAGTGTTTCGATTTTTCGTTGTGTCACAACATCGAAGGTTCGAATCGATTCGACTTCATCTCCGAACAGTTCGATGCGAAGTGGCAAGGAGGAATCGGTCGGGAACAGATCGAGGATACCGCCATGTATGGCGAATTCGCCAGGCAGTTCGATCGCGGTTGTCCGCTGAAAACCGCGTTCCAGCAGCCAACCGGCCCATTGGTCCAGATCGAGTTCATCATCCACTTTCAAAAGCCGGGTATATTCGCGCAGTTGATCGGCATTTGGCACCGGCTGCATCAACGCTTCAATCGAAGTGACCAGAACTTCCGGAGGTTGCCCGGCTACAAACTTTTTGAGGCTTTCCAACCGTCTGCCAAAGGGAGGGTCTGACGTGCTCCACTGCTCGGGAGAACCCTCCATCGCGGGGAACAGGGCTGGTTCCTGCCGGAGGAATGAAGTTAGATCGGCAGAGATTTCTTCGACATCGCTGGATCGGGCGGCAACAACAACCAGCGTTCCCTGGCACGATTCGACAAAACACGCAGCGGCCAGAGCGCGCGCAGACCCCCAGGCACCGTTGATTGTGCCACTCTCTCCACGCTTCAACGCAGCGAGAATTTCCCCCATTTCGGGGCTTTGAGCAACCAGCGGAACCAGATCGGGAATCTCATTGACCACAAAAGACTCGTTTGTGGCGCCTCCCGCATCCTTGTTCATACGGAAATTGTAGAATTTCCGTGATGAACTTCAATCGTGTCGAAGCCCGGTCAAACGGAAATTCCGCCTGATGCCCGAAGTTTTATCTGCCCGAAGTTTTGCCGGGTTCCTGAGTGATCGCACTGTTTCAGAGCGTTCTCACCATTTCAGAATGGCGTTCGCACAGTTTCAGAGCGGCCGCACAACGGAGAGGCCACGTGTGTAGTCCAGATAGGTGTCGATAGATAACACGCCTCCCCCCATGCCACTTTTATTGATCCCGGCGTAAGGAACGCCTTCCGCAAAAACGTTGTGGGCGTTGATCCAGCTGTTTCCTGCGACCATCCGTTCGGCGACGCGATTCGCCCGATCCAGATCAGCGGACCAGACGCTGTTCGCCAATCCGTAATCGGTTGCATTGACCATTTCGATCGCCTGTTGCTCATCATCGAAAGGCGTCAGATAGGCAACAGGGCCGAAAATTTCCTCCCGGGCAGCGATATTGTCCAAGTCGCCAGCCAGTAGCGACGGCTTGACATAAAAACCTTCATGCCCCTCGACTTCCGCAGGGCCACCTTCCAGAACCAGTTCCGCTCCTTCACCCTGTCCCTTTTCCAGATAGCCCAGAATACGCTGTCTCTGTTTTTCACTGACGACCGGCCCCATCTGGGTTCCCTGATCCATTTGATAGCCGACGTGAACCTGTTTCAGGCGTGATACGCAGGCATCGACGAATCGATCATAAATGGGACGCTGAACCAACCAGCGTGTGGCGTCGCAGCAAACCTGTCCCGAATGGAAGGTGATGGCGTTGGCCAGACTTTCGGCGGTCGCTTCGACATCGATATCTTCAAACAGAACAGCGGCTCCCTTACCTCCCAGTTCAAGCTTGACAGGTGTCAAATTTCGCCCGCAGACTTCCGCCACCATTCGCCCCACTTCCGGCGATCCGGTGAAAGACATCCTTTTCAACTTGGGATGTGCCGCCAAAGCTGCCCCCGCGGTTTCGCCATATCCTGTTACCACATTGATCACCCCATCCGGTATCCCCACCTGTTGGGCAAGTTTCCCCAGATACAAAGCGGAAAGCGGCGTATCCTCAGCCGGTTTGATGACGACCGTATTCCCGGCGGCTAGCGCAGGAGCGATATTCCAGCCGATCAGCAGGAAAGGAAAATTCCAGGGGAAGATGAAACCGCACGGCCCCCACGGCAGCCTGACGGTTCTCGCTTCATGTCCGGCGACTGCCAGCGGGACACGATGCTGGACATGGAGAGAGATGTTGATGAAGTACCGCATCGTATCGACAAAATTCTGGATATCGTCAACAGCCTGCTCCAGAATTTTTCCCGCAT
>JALTOP010000152.1 GCA_027000105.1 Planctomycetaceae bacterium
AGAGAGAATCCAACGATTGCGACAGACAAGCCCGGTCACTTCGGTGGTCGGGTTTTTTCCGTATGAACCACCGGACTGCCGGTTGCTGTTGTCAGGGGGGTATGAACTGCCAGGTGGGTGTGTTCCTGTCGGAAAGATGGTTTTCATTTCATTTTCGTGTTGTGCGGGGGGACTTTCGAAACAGATGTAAATTACCAGACTCGTTCAGATAACCGGTATCTCTTCGCTCCAATCCATAACGATATCCAATACTTCGTCCTGTCTTTTTCTTTTTTCGATCAACCTGGTGATATCGTTCGGGCTCAATGTTTTCACGATCTGCAATTCCTGCTCTTTGGAGAGATCGATAATATCTTCCTGGACAGGAAGCCCGAAGGAATCACAGATAACCTTTACTGTTGGCCTGTCGTAGAACTGGGCGTGGTTGCGAATCGTCACCGCGCACATTTTATTTGAAAGCTCGACGTGTGATCCCAGCGGAAACAGGGATATTGTCTGAAGAAGACCGCGCACGGCGTTCGGTTCATATAATCCTTTGCGAGCCTCTTCCAAAATTGTTTCAACGGCCGTATAGGGAGCCATCGCTTTACGATAGGGACGATCGGAAGTCATGGCCACATAGGCATCTGCAACGGACGCAACACGGACAAGCGGGGGGATTTGAGTACCGGCTCTGCCTCTTGGGTAACCGGAACCATTCCACCGCTCGTGAATTTGCCATGCAACCTGTTTTACGCCCATCGGAATTCCAGGGATCTGTTCAAGCAGTCTCAATTTTCGGGAAGCGTGTTTTTTCATTTCAAGGGCTTCCAGCGGAGTGAACTCTCTTGGCAAATTGATCAATTTCTGTATCTCTTTGCCGATACCTATTCGTGACATCAGGCACCCCATCCCGATGTAACAGACTTCTTCCTTACTGAATCCCAAGATGGTCGCCATGGACATGGCCAGTTTGGAGACCTTCAGACAATGCTCATTGATGGCCTCGGTCTGAGAGGACTCGATTGCCAGTTTGACAAACAGATCGATATCGCCGAGCAGTTGCTCAACCGATTCATTCGCAATTTCTGAAAGGGGATCGTAGCGGATTCCCTCTTTCGATTCGCCATGGAGTTCAGCGAAAAATTTCTTCAGGTGTTCGACATGTTTTTGATGGGCTGAAGCGAAACTTTTTTCCAGGCGGGCATCGTAGTTGGCAGAAGCCGGTTTTTTCAACTCCCTGAATAGTGAGCGGGATTCTTCCCCATTCTGCGTTTTCAGTTCTTTAAGAACCTGGTCTTTTCGACTGAGATTTTTCTTCTGGCTGGCAAGGCCAAGACTGATCTCCGAGACAAATTTGCTATCGATCGCAATCTGCTTGATGCCACGTTTGCGCAGACCGTTGATTTTGTCCTGCGTAAGCTTGATGCCACGATTCAATAGCAGCAACTGTGAATTGTGCGCATCATAAATTGCGGCGGGGAGCACAACCCCTTGACGCAATTCATTGAGCGAAATAATAGTTTTGTTCATGGCTCTCACTTGTGGGAGTACAACCAGCGAGCTTCAATCCTGAAAACTGCGATTGTATCAGACGTAACAAACGCCAAAGGAACGGGTTACGTAGAATCAACCTCAGTATCAAGCCCTAAATGGGCCAGTTACGTGAAGGACTGCCTGTCCGATTCACGATTTGTCAGGGAATGTTTTCCCCGACATTGGTCGATAGATGAGACAGGCCAATTACTGCTTACAGTTTCCCTATAAATAGCTTCCAAAGCGGAACCGGCGGGATGGAAATGAGTAGCATTCGATTGGAAGCGTCTGAACGGAGCAACAATTTTGCAGGTCATGCGGGTTACAGCAATTAGGAGTGGTAATCGTTGTTCAGGAAAAGCGAACAGAACTTCCCGGGCAGTTGATGTTACGTCATGCATTTCGCAGCGCTTGCTGGTATCCCGGCGATTTGCATAAAGGGAAGCACTGCATCTTCAGCTCTTGATTTTGAGTTGGTGCAACAGAGTTGGTGAATCAGATCAGTGCGACAACGGAGCGCGGTTCACGAAAATACAACCCTCAATTTATGCCTGAAAAGACGCCACTGCACAACGTCCGAGGTTCACCATCGTTCGACGGGGCCGTTGGGAACCTTGACCAGGGCGGTTGCCGTGGTGGTCGTGCGCTCTCCATGGCGTCGCTTTATTTCTTCGACGATCTCCTGGAATCTGTCGGGGGAGTCCAGTCGTCTCAAGCGGTCTTCCAAATCTTCGGGGATTCCAAGTCTTGCTCCGTACCATCCCGCAAATTTTCGGAAAAGAACAGTCGCATAGTCCCCATGTTCCTGAAGCATTAAATCGAAGTGTCTGCGCAAAAAAGTGATCTGCTCATCAGGTGTCGGCGGAGTTGGTTTTTTGCCCTCATGAAGCTGTTTCAGTTTCCGAAACAGCCAGGGGTCAAGCATCGCCCCACGTCCGATGGCAACAGCCTGACATCCCGTAACACTTCTCATCGTGATTGCGTCTTCAAGCGTCCGCACATCTCCGTTGCCGATCACAGGAATCTGCTCAACCGCTTCGACGACCTGCCTGATCCCGTCAAGATTCACCTGGCCATGAAAGCCTTGCTGTCGGGTTCGTCCATGAACGGTAATCCCCGCAATCCCAACCTGTTCAAAAGATTTTGCCAACAGCGGTGCGGTGATCTGTTCCGAATTCCATCCCAGTCGCATTTTCACGGTTACCGGAACGGATACCGCCTTCACCACCGCAGCCACCATCGCGGTTGCGGAATCGGAATCACACATCAATCGTGCTCCTCCCCCGGAACTGTTGATCTTTCCCATCGGGCAGCCCATGTTGATGTCGATCCCCTCATAGCCGAGCTGTTCAAGAAATACCGCTGCCCTGGTGAGATCCGAAATTTTACTTCCGAAAATTTGGACAGATAACGGCTTGTCCCGGGCAGAGGTCTTGATCAATTCTCGTGCTTTACGTCCTCCGGAAACAAGTTGTGCCGCCAGAATCAGATCAGTCGTCGCTAGTCCGATTCCTCCCAACTCTCTTAATGCGGTTCGTAAAGGAAGATGGGTATATCCAGCTAGAGGCGCCAGGAAATAACGTGACGGGAGAACCCGCGAACCGATAGAGATTTCCTTTTCCTCCTGCAAATATCGGTCAGGGATGTTCTCGTTATCGTGCTGATTGTAATTTTTACAATCGTGTGATTCTGTCTGCAGGGAAGAATTCATCTCGCTATTCAACTCTTTCTGCCCGTTCATATTCCCCTGTCGAAGAAATCGTAATTCTGGTATCCTGCCGCCTTGTGCGGAGAGACGTTCTGTTCAAACAGAGCATCCTGTTCAAGCGGAGTATCCTGCAAGGGGGCACCAGCCAGATCTGTTCCTCCCGCGACAAGCCAACGTGTTACTAATGGGGGGTGATATGTTGCTCATAGCTTCTGATCGGCGACAACAAGGCGCAATGAGAATTCTAGCAGTGCAGTCAAACCTGGCAAAGCTGATTATTGTTCGAACATTGATTTTATCAATGCTTTGTTCCAGTTGCGTCGGTTGTATCACACCCTGGAATACACAACTGCCCAGTCCGTATGCGATGGATCCACGAATCGAAAACGAACGCTTCAAACAATTCGACCCTTTTCCCCTGGACGATTTAGGCCCCAAAACCGACACGCGACCGCGTGGCTACGATCAGCCCCGAAGTCGGGTTCGCCGCTCCAAAGAAGCCGAATATTTTCCGGGCAGGCCAACCCCGGGAGTGATGCACACCCCTCCGGATCCGCGAACGTCCAGACGATCGAAGCAGTATCATCAGGCCGTTCCTTTTTAGTGACCAGAGTTCGTACTGATGTTGAATATTTTCGGTGTTTTTCAGTTGCGAAATGCCCGAAAGGATGGCAGATCAATTGCTGTTGAAGTTAGCAGGCACTCCCTCCCAACTTATTAAAGCAATGAAAAGCGTTTCCCTCCCCCCCCTCATCGCCGGTTTCGCACTTATACAACGATGAGCGGGCGGATTTCACCGGAAACCATTGCTGATCGACCATTGCAGGTCGGCAGACAGAACGCACACCGGCCAGTTCGTAAAAAATAACTTGGCAGGAATGCACGCTTCCGTACTACTTGGCATTAACAGTCAGACCGGGCCAATCGTCCGTACGGAATGGTGTCACTGGCAACCCGGTTCTGTTTTGCAGGTTGCAAACCGGGTTATCCGCCCAGGCATAGCGAACCGAAACCGGGTTTTTCACCTGATCCGACCAGACAAGCAGCGTATCGTTGCTCAGAATTTTTCCTTGTGCTTTAACGAACTTTCTATCTTCTCCCGCAATCGCCAAGCCGATCGGTTCACGCACATCAAAGGTGTCGAGACCATCGCCAACATCCTGAAACTTGATGATGACCTTTCCATCTTTGATGGTATGGGAAAGGTACCGAGGCGAACGATTGACAATTTTATAGCCGTAGTCCTGCGCAAGTGCCAGTCTCGCCAGGCGTTTGCCGACATCCCGCTTGTTTCTGGGGTGAATATCATCCGCTTCTCCCAGATCGGTAATGATGGCCTCGCCTGTATGGGGAAGCGAAAGTGTCATCGTCTGTGCTTCCCTCAATTCAGCCCAGGTGCTCTCTCCCGGTTCTGGAACCTCCCGTCTATAGTCGGCGAGAGAAACCCAGTAGAAAGGGAAGTCCCCCTGTTTCCAGTCCTGACGCCAGTTGTTGATCATCAGTGGAAAGAGATGTCGATACTGGTAAGCCCGCGAAGCATTTGATTCCCCCTGATACCAAATCGTTCCCCTGATGCCGTACCCAATAACCGGATACAAACAACCGCCGTAAAGGTTGCCCGGACGATGGTTGCCTGTGAGCGGATTACGGGGAGCCCGGGGGCGTCCTGGAATCGGCTTTTTTTCCGCCTTGGCTTTCTTGACCGCTTCCTGCCAATTTTTGAGCTGCTGGGCATATTTCGCCATCGCCTTTTCATGATCGTAGGTCTTTTCGATCCCGGCCCAGCGTTTCATCAGTTCGGTATAGCGTTCATCTTTTTCGAGCAGATCCCGCCGTACCCACGCCTCAGCTGAAGAGCCTCCCCACGAGTTGTTGATCAGACCGACCGGCACTCCCAATGCCTGATGAATTTCCAGGCCGAAAAAGTAGCCGACGCCGGTGTAACTCCTGACAGTTTGCGGCGAGCAGACCGTCCAGGCTCCATTAAAATCTTTCTCATGTTTTTGAGAGGCACGATTCGGAATTCTAAGGTGTCGAATACGGGGATACCTGGCCGTAAGAGTCTCTAAATCGGCATCTGTGGAACTCCCAACGGTGAAGGCCATATTCGATTGACCAGAGCAAACCCAGACTTCACCAACCAGAACATCCTGTATGGTGACATCGCTGCTGCCTGAAACTTTAAGAACAAAAGGCCCGCCCGCCTTCATCGCATCCAGTTTTACCTGCCAACGGCCATTGGCGTCTGCGGTCGCTTCGTGCTTTTGATCTTTTATGGTGACCATCACCTTTGTTCCCGGGGCATCCCAACCCCAAACGGGATTCTGCCTGTTCCGCTGCAGAACCATGTGGTCAGTGAAGACATGGCACAGTTCGACATCTGCAAAAGCGACTGCAGGAACAACCAGAGCCAGAATAACCGGTAAAACCAAGCGACAAATCAGCTTCATTGCAGATCTCCATGTTGTGTTTCAAAAGGGTTGTGTCTCATAAGGAACGCAAAAACAAGGCAGGTAGCAAGGTGGTTGAATCGCGACCATTCAATATGGTACAATCGCGCATTATGGAAGACGGGTTTGAATTGGTCAAGTCAACGCATCAACGCAGTTTGTTGCGACCTGCCTGTTGGGGCCTCGTTGGGCAGGCAAGAAAAATCTGTTTTATCGGAATTATCAAGCAAATTAGCTTGGAAACATGAACTGAAAATCGGTAGTCTGGGTACGGTTCGGAAACTTTTCTCCTATTTGAATACCAGGATCGTTCAATGCGAAGTATAGTAGTTGCTGCTCTATGTGCGGTCTTTCTTCTGGGGATAATTGGTATGGCTCCCGGTGACAAGAAAGCTAAAGAACCGAGCGAAAAAGTTTACCGGCACGTTGTCCTGTTCAAATTCAAGGAAGAGGCAACCAAGGAGCAGATCGATCAGATCGTGGTCGAATTCGGAAACCTGAAAAACCAGATCGACACCGTTCTCGGCTTTGAATATGGAACCGATGTCAGTCCTGAAAAATTGGCCAAGGGATTTTCGCACTGCTTCCTCGTTACATTCCGCAACAAAAAGGATCTGGAAGCATATCTCCCTCATCCAGCCCATCAAGCATTTACCGCCAAGCTGAAACCGATTCTTGCAGACGTGCTTGTTGTCGATTACTGGACGGAATCGTAATCAAAAACTCCAGGAAGCCGGTTTGGGGGCGATTCTGGAATGGTGGCGGTTCTGCTTTGCCGTTCGAAGATCGCTGTTCGAGCGAAGCGGACAACGTGGCAGATGACCGACTCGCCCGCACCAGGGCGGGCGCTGCCTGATCTGCTTGATGTTCAGTCCTGGTTGATCTTCGCTGGAAACGCGTTACCAACCGAGTGACATGTTGGTTTCGATGGCCCGTTGTGCTTCGTGCAGATCCGCGCCAGTATCCATCATGAATAGTCGAATCGCGTGTACCTTGTCGCCACTGGCTCGGGAGAGACACTCTCTGGCCGTATCGCAGGGATCGCTTGCCCCGTCAAGCCCGAGTAATCGTTTGGAAATCACCCATAGATCGCGTGGACGCTTGCTGATACGAAGAACCTCCTCTTCCGGATAGTTATCTTCCGCATAACTGCGAGCCTGCTCCTCGTTCTCCGCCCAGCTGATCATAATGTGAGCATTCGTTTCAATTTCGTACATCGCCATCGGTCTAACTCCTTGGGAAAAGTGACGGGAACAAAGTCTGTCTGACGGGACAGAACCTGAGAAATGCCGAGAATTCAGCAAGAGAGCCTGCGTCAAAACAGACGCAGGGCAAACAGAGCGGAACCGTGCGCCAAGTGGAGGGGAGCCCTGATCGGGTTAGCACTCCCGACGAACCTTCCGCCCCGGAACTTGTCGTTACTTCAGCCATTTCGAACCATTCTGAAACACACCCCCCAATCAGAGCACAGGGGAGTTCGGTTTTCCTATTACGAAATAGACTCTGAACGCCCCGATTATAAACGGCCCGAAAAATGGTTCTCTATGTAAAAATGATGAAAAAACGGGAGAATGAAAAAATCTCCAATTTCCTGTCTCTCTCCCTTGCATTATTCTTTTTCCTGAATCCTGTTCTGGATCCCGGAAACGAAATGAGTCATGATTTCGCCACGATCCTGCATTTCCCGCATTTGCGACCTTGAAAGGATTGCCTTGGAAAGATAAAGTTCACTTTCAGGCTGCCCGATGGTGTAATGGTAGCACAAGAGATTCTGATTCTCTTAGTCGGGGTTCGAATCCCTGTCGGGTAATCAAATAAGGAAAGAGCGTCGCCGGTGATCGACACCAGTGACGCTCTGTTTCGTTTCTTCCCTGTTTGGCTTGCCAATAGCTGATCAATGGCCAGTCAATTACAAGTCAGTTTGGTCAAAACTGAAAACGTAGAAAAGACTGGGCATCTCCACTTCAAAATCGTTGTCTGAAGCGACTATTAATGTTTGTTTGCCATCAGACAGGACAGGGCCAAAGGTGAGCCCCTCGATTTTTTCCGGCATCTGTTTCCCGGCGAGTGAAAAAGCGGGATCCAGCAGGTCGATAAAAACCTCTTTATCGACCGGTGCAACCTCTGTCGGAATTTCTTCAGGTGGCAAGGATTTCATACACTGAATATCAGTTGCATTCCCAATCGAGATTTTGAATATCTTTTTGAACCGGGCCTGCTCACCTGCCTTCCCGTCCCGTTCGATCACAAGAAACTCATCCTCGCTGATTGCCAGAATTTCATTGAGCTTGTTCCCGGGATGTTCGAGATGATAGAGCAGTTCCTTTCTTGCCCCGGTTTCAAGGTTGATCAACAACATGCGGCAATTCAAGCCGACCGGCTTCCCTTTACTGTTCCTCGTGCTGTCCTGGAGTAGTGGACTTTGCATCAGGCCAACAAGCTTTTTGCCATTCCGGGAAATCGCCAAACCTTCCATGCCACGGTTCGCCGAGCGACCGCTCTGGTTGGAAGCATTTTCTTCTTTTTTAGAACTGCCAGGATGTTTGATCAGAAAATGATCAGGCAGCGATATCCTTTCGATTGCATGTCCCTCGGGCGAAAATTTGATGAGCTGAGGCCCGTACTCATCAGAGATGAATAAATTGCCATTGGGGGCAAGACGGATCCCCTCAGGATCAAATCGCTCTGCAAACCTCTCTGAGGCCGAGTAGGCAGTCGCCTTTCCGATAAAGTTTCTTTTACGCTCATCAGTCAGTAGCGTCGTTGAAACAAGACGGGGAACGACAGCGGGCGACTGTTTCGGGTGAATGTCGATCCGTATCGATTGCACGCGGCATTTCCAGGGAACGGCTCCATCATCGGGGCCGCGATCCGGCAATGCGAGATACAGGTTATCCACACCGGTGTAATCAATTGCGGAGATACCTCCCAACATATTTTGGGTATCCCCTGTTTCAAACTTTTGAGACAGGGTGGAAGCATCGGTTGCGTGCCCCGATATCTTCCCGACTCCCAACAGTTTGATCTCTGCACTTGCACCCGCTATTCCGATGCAATTCAGGCAGATCAAAAAAATCAATAAGCGTTTCATGGGGTTTCCTGTTTCCATAATAGAAATAGAGAGAAATTGTTGGTGATCAATTTCAACAAAGCGTTCCCCGGGCGAAGTGATCGGGAAACGCTTTGCCTTACTACTGGTTGCCTTCTTTTTTTGCCCGGCGTTTCACGAACGGGATTCCAGTCATCCCGCCGGCATGTAAAACATGGCCGCTCGGGCAACAGTTTGGAACTCCGGGAATTCTAGAATTCGCCGTTGATTTCCCCACCGGCACGAGTGCAGGCACCAACAAAAACAGTGGTGTCCACGTTTTCGGAAACGAAACGGACAGAACCATCAGCCAACGCGAACTGGGCCCCACCCTTGTGGAAACTGAAGACCTCACTGACATTAATCGCATTGATCATCGTAGAACCGTATTTGGTAAGACCATCCGGGGTTGCCCCGTTGATGCTGAATCCGCAATCGGGGTCGGCCCAACCGGTTCCATCTGAAGGGGCGTAATTTCCACCACCTAGATCAACAATTTTGTCATCTGTGTAGGCGGCGAAAAGCGTCGGATTCATCGGTCCGGCAGCGGTAAAGACATTCGGCTGACCAGCTGCTTCAGCGATCAGGAATGTGTTTGAAGTTCCGTCTGTAATATCACGCATTCTGTTAGGGATATATTTCGCCAGCGCACCGGCTCGTGCGTTGGCACCCGGATCAGGAATTCCCAGCACATCGGTGTAAACCCTGCTTTTTACTTCGTTGATTGAACCGTAATCTCCAGCGGCTGCGCCAACAACCCAATGCGGATCCTGACGCTCACTACCGGGCGTACTGGGACACTGATAGACAGGCAGTTGCTGGCTGACTGCCGGACGATTGGCCAACGAACTCCAGGCCTGATTGAAATCCAGTTGAGCCGAAAGGTTTCCCTGTTCAATAAAAGGAAGAACCAGAGTTGTCCAGGATTGGTATCGGCTTTTATTGCCCGGGTTATCCTCGATTTCGACTTTGGGATTGAGACGACTGGGAGGAAACGAACGATGCGTGCTTTCATAGTTGTGCAGAGCCAATGCCAGTTGCTTCATGTTGTTTTTGCAGCTGCTTCTGCGGGCTGCTTCGCGTGCCTGTTGAACAGCCGGTAGCAGTAGCGATACAAGAATAGCGATGATCGCTATCACAACAAGCAACTCAATAAGCGTAAATCCCTTTTTCCCAACTCTTCTGACTGCTTTTTCTCTTTTCATTATTTTCCTTTTACTTCACTTGTGACTCCCGGGAAAACCCTGTCCGAAGGATGAAGTCCACCGGTACAATCCGTTGCATTTTAATTTCCGTTTCTTACGCGAAACCGGAATTGCCTCTACGATCCGTGAGGAAAGTTCTCCCTGAACTCGTGACGCGGCGAAGAATAGGAGCGGAGTGTTAACAAAAGGTAAAGACTTCATAAAAATCGGATTAACAATCACCCGGCGCAGATTGAGGTGTGAGAGTAATTCAACAAAAACCGATTTCTTTTTTCGTGAATAGCGTTCCACTGTAATGCAGAACCTGAGAGAAGCGGCGACCGATCGAAAAGGAGCGGCACATAAGGCTTTTCTGCGCATAAAAACACTCGATCGGCCGAGACCGATCGAGCGATGTTGTGTGCTTTACGGGGCTATGAAACCACGAGCCCGCAGATAGTTAAAAAAAACCGCTAAAACACACGAATAAATCGATGCTTATTTTGCAGGAACTTTTCCAGGTCGTCAAGTGGAGTTGAATATTTTTTTCTATTTGAGCAAAATTGAGGCTGCGGACGGGAGATTCTGTTTGACGTTCCCCCAGAGTGTGATTGACGGCAAATGTCCGCGGAAGGCCTGCAATATTCGGAGATTTATTGGTCTTCCCACGACGGTCGTTCTCTGTAGAGATCAGAACGAATCAACTTCGCCCGGGCGCTCAGTGGAAGTGGATGTTCCATTACTTTGTGTCTGACGTATTCGGAGCGGTGTTCGGCGCAAGCGTTGTTTTCCGTAAGTTCCAGGGCGTGCGGTATTAGGGCAACCAGATACAAGTGGCCAATTCTCTGCCATATTTGAATCGGATGTAGAAGGACGGAAATGTCAAAAAAAATTCGTTATGTGATGGTGGGGGGATTCCTGGGGGCCGGCAAAACAACAACCCTGGCAAGGCTAGCCGGGGAGTATAGCCGACAGGGAATGAAAGTTGGCCTCGTGACTAACGATCAGGCGGCCGATCTGGTTGATACCGGCCTGTTGCGTGGTTTGGGGTTTGATGTTGAAGAGGTGGCGGGGGCCTGTTTTTGCTGCAATTTTGATGAGCTTCTTGATCGCATGAAAAACCTGGGTGGCGATCAACGCCCCGATATCATCCTGGCAGAACCGGTAGGCAGTTGTACCGATTTGGTCGCGACAGTTATCCAACCGCTAAAACACCTGTTCGGTACGGAATTTGAGATAGCGCCGTACACCGTCATTCTGAAGCCGAGTCACGGTCGCAAGATTCTTTCGGTTGACCAACAAACGGGTTTTTCCCCCAAAGCGGAATACATCCTCCGCAAGCAACTTGAGGAGGCTGATGCGATACTGATCAATCGCTGCGACGAGTTGACCTCCAATCAGGCAGAGGAACTCGAACAGTTGATCAAGGACCATCACCCGCAAACGCCCGTGCTTCGTATTTCAGCCCGGAATGGGGACGGCTTTGCGGAACTGCTCACATTCCTTGATCAACAAGGGGAATATGGGCGGAAAATTCTGGATATCGATTACGACATCTACGCCGAAGGAGAAGCGGAACTTGGATGGCTTAATTGCAGTTGCAGATTGGAAACGGAAACCCCGATTGATCTAGATCGGTGTCTGGTAGAAATTGTTGAACAACTTCGGGAAGACTTGCTTGAAGCAGACGCCGAGCCTGCCCATTTGAAAACGATCGGTTTGTGGGAAGGCTTCTTCGGAGTTGCAAACCTGATCAGCAGCGACACGCCCGTGCAGCTTTCTCTCCCTTCAAAACAGGAGGGAAAGAAAATCGATCTGATCGTCAATGCAAGGGTCGCCTGCGATCCAGCGATCCTGGAAACTCTCGTTAGAAATGTCCTCGATGGAATCGCCGGGAAGTACCAGGCAAGCTTGCATGATCTGCAAATCCGCAGCTTTCGTCCCGGTCGGCCCGTTCCGACGCATCGTATTCAGCAACCGGAATAGGGGGGTAACAACTGGAATAGGGGGCAGTCACGGCTTGGCTGATAGTTGGCACGTGCAGATATTTTCTCCGCATCTTGGGCAGCCGGTAACATATTTGTTTCGTACTGCCTCGGTCAGATCGATACCGCTCAAATTGGCCAGCGTGACCAGCCAGGCCAGCACATCGGCAAATTCACCCTGGAGTTCCTGTCTGTTTCCACCACGTAAAGCGCCCGCCAACTCCCCCACTTCCTCCATGAACCACATATACGTGCCGTCAATTCCCCGCTGTTGATCCTTATGGCCGAACATCTCCTGGATCATCTGTTGTAACTCCTGTATACTCAAGGGGTTACATGTTGCTGGTGTTTGCTGTTCCGTCATGGTACTCTCACTCGGTGTTGCGATCTGTTATCAGCAGAAGTGGACATGTTGCCAGTGCAGGCGTCTCGGCGCCTCCCCATGAACCAGTCCGTTAAAGGGAAGGTGGCAGGGCTGTTTCATCGTTACGTTTCATTGTTGTCCGGTTACGATATACTCAGCAGGGAGACAAATCAATTGACGCCGCTGTCCTGGTACTGATTGTTTTTGCTCGTCTGGGAATGGCCGTTTCAATTGACACCGGTCCCAGCGTGTTTAAGGAGTGGTCGAGTCACCATTTGAGAGTGTTCATCCGAGTTGAGAGTATCCATCCGAGAGTAGAGTGATGAAAAAAATTCTGGGCATTTTGGCATTATTGATTGTTGTGTGTGTGTTTACCTCGATTAGTAATCCGACCTTTCTGAAACCAACGAATATCGAGCAGTTACTGCATCGCACGTCGTTATTTGGCATTATCTCACTGGGAGCCGCGTTTGTGATCATCACCAGCGGGATTGATCTTTCAATCGGTTCCGTGATCGGCTTGACTGGTGCTGTTTTGCCGATGTTGCTTGTCAAATACGATTGGTCTGTTTTCTCCGCATTGGGATTGGTGGGGCTGATCGCGATCGGGATTGGCTTCACGCACGGTCTTCTGATTACCAAGCTGAAACTGCAGCCGTTTGTTGTCACCCTGTGCGGTCTTCTGATCTATCGGGGCCTGGCCAGATACGTCACGGAAGACCGAAACCAACGATTTGGAGCCGGGTACGAATCCTTGAAATGGTTCGTCAAAACGAAAATTGATATCGGTTTGCCGATCAGTATTCCTGTGCCGGTCTTCATTTTTCTGGGGTTGGCCGCTCTCAGTTGGATTCTGCTGAACAGAATGGTTTGGGGGAGACATTTACTTGCATTGGGGCGAAATGAACAGGCGGCCCGTTTCAGTGGAATTGCAACCGATCGTCTTGTCATTATGGCGTATGTCATTTGTGCTTGCCTGGCTGGTCTGGGCGGAATCATGTTTGCACTCGATCAGAATACGGTACAGCCCTCGGCTCACGGGAATTTTTATGAACTGTATGCCATTGCGGCTGCGGTGCTCGGCGGGTGCAGTCTGCGCGGGGGAGAAGGAAGTATCGTTGGCGTTGCGATTGGTGCCGCCCTGATGCGTGTGCTTTACAACTCGATCAATCTGCTCGGCATCCGCTCGGAACTGGAGTTTGCCATCATTGGTATTGTTATTCTCGGTGGTGTCATCACGGACGAACTCGTCAAACGGTTTGCTGCCAGCCAACGTCTCAAAGCAGCGAGGAAAGCATGACAGGATCAGACCGGAAAGAAAATGGAACGGAGGAAGAAGGCAGCCAGGGGCATGCCCCGAAATCATCAAGCTCCCCAACTTCTCCTCGCAAAAAAACTCACGCTCAACGGCTCAGGCGTCTGGTTCTCTTCCTGTTTTCCGTCTATGCGGGGCTATGCATCATGTTGATGATCATTCAACGCAAACTGATTTACTTTCCAACAAGGGAACCGTCCTTGGCTCCTGCCGATCTGCAACTCCCCACGGATCGGTTTCATCAGATAACGGTTCGATCTGCAGACGGTTTGAGATTGCATGGTTGGCACGTGTTGCCACCCGGTCGTTCTGCGCTGGATGAAAAGGAACGACAGTGGGAACTGGAACTCGGTCGGCCCGTGATCCTGTTCTTTCCCGGCAATGCAGGCAATCGCAGTTTCCGTATTGCAGTGTTGAAACAGCTAAGCGAACTGAATGCGGATCTCTTTCTGATTGATTACCGAGGCTATGGCGATAACAGCGGCGTCCCTTCAGAAAAAAACTTTGCACAGGATGCCCGTGCGGTCTGGAATCATCTTACTGAAAACGAAGGTATCGCGCCGTCGCGAATTCTCGTCTTGGGAGAATCGCTTGGTGGCGGTGTTGCCGTCGGTCTCGCTTATGAGTTGCTTCAGGATGAAATTGAACCGGGCGGCCTGTTTCTGAAAACGACTTTTTCCTCACTGGTCGACGTTGCCCAAACACATTATCCCTGGATCCCCTGCAGTCTATTGATGACCGAACGCTACCCTTCCGACCGGAAGATAGGCGAGCTGACCTGTCCGATTTCAATTTTGCATGGCATACTGGATGAAATCGTCCCGATCGAACTGGCTCGGCGTCTTTTTGAAGTTGCCCCGGATACATCGAGGTCAAATATTCCGAAAACTTTCATCGAACTGCCAACCGCCGGACACAATGATGTCCTTCAGGTTGCGGGCAAGGAATATCTTGATGCAGTCGCCTCCATGTTACAGACGATACGACGGTGAAAAACAAGCCCGAGATGAAAACAACCCCGTATTGATATTGATCCGTTTTCTGATCTCGTAAGGATGCTCACGACTGTCGCAGGAACCGCGTAGCTGTTGCGCGCTCCAAACGGAAACCGCCTTTGACCAGCGGGTTCCGATCAATCAAACAGACTTTCTGTTTTTTTCCTTTCCGTAGAATTCTCATGTCCCCTGATCCCATTGCTTTCCGCTGAGCGGAGAAAACAGGGAGTACATAATTGAACGTGCCCAACCGACCCGGCACGGTCGGCCTGTTTTCGCGGTCGGCCTGTTTTCACGGTCGGCCTGTTTTAACGTAAAATTTGCGAACATTGACGAGTGCACTTTTTTGAGCCTGCTTCGTAATCGACTATTCATGATGACATCTGGCATCCAATCCATCCGGGAGAGAAATGATGATCCGCTTCCCCTTATCAGTTTTGATCGCCTCTGCAACCGCGTTGCTTCTTTTTACGATGGATCGACAAGCGGATGCCTACGATCATTTTGCCTATCGCCCGGCGTTTCCCCCCTGTCACGCAGGTGACTACTCTTACGGATTCCACGGTCGCCTTCCGGATGGCAGGTACGATTGTGCTTATGACAGGTACTATTCTTACCGTCCCAGTCGCACTCGATGTCAGGGACGAGATTGCTTTGTACCTGCTTACCCGAGGAACGCTCCCGCGCCTCGAAGTGGCGTCGACTTTCAGCAGCCAAATTTCCCCTCAACGAATTTTCAGCAACAGAATCAGCAACAGGCACATCCGCGAGTCAATCCACCCGGTTGGAAGGCTTCTCCGGAAAGGCAGTTCGATCCATTTGAAAAGTACGCTCCGTCACGCCTGAATTCGCAAAAACGGAAACAAGGCAAACCCGCGCCCGATTATCCAATCATGGAGCTCCCTCCACCAGTTCCCGGAAGTTCGAACCAATCAGACGAGCCAAACCGAAATGGAGAAAGCTCTCCAGAAAGCCGGGGTCATCAGCATGGCCATGACCACAAACACGAACACTCAGGAAGTCGGGAAAAAACTGGTTCGGCAGGGCCGCCTCCTGAAGCGGATGATTATTCTGAAGACGGAAATCCATCCCTTCAGCCGGAGTTGCCTCGCATCAGTCCGCCCTCGGCAAAGTTTCTGATTCCACAAGGCAGTTGAGGTTTTCGACGGATCGATCTATTTGAAGGAAAGCTCTTCAGCCCGCGGGAGTTCATCGAGTGAGTTCAACCCGAACAGACGCAGGAAGCGGTCTGTCACATGATACTGGGGTTCCGCGGATTCCTCCGGTCGACTGATTGCGACCAATTCTCGGCGAATCAGTTGCCTTAACGCTGTCAGAACATTGGGGTTGTCAATTTCCTGCAGTTCTTTTTTGGTGACCGGCTGTTTGTAGGCAATAAAGGAAAGAACTTCTGTCGCATCCTGGGACAGCTTCACTTCACGTGGCCCGATTCCAAATACCAGATTGCGTTGTGTGTGAAACTCCGGTTTCAAAACAAGCTGGTAACCATCTTCACCCAGCTGGATTTCATAGGGTCTGTTTTGCGAGGCGTACCGTGAATTGATTTGATCGATCCAGTCCCTCACCGCTTCTTCTTTGGAATGGGAACCGAGTATTTTTGACAACTTCCTGGCAGAAAGTTTTTCTCCTCCTACAAACAGAATCGCTTCGATGATCTGTTCGGGAGTGAAGCCCGGCTTGCTGATTGTTCCCACCGCTGATTCAACTTCATCAGTGGTGGATTCAGCAGCCGAAGCGGTAACAGATTCTGTCGCCGAGTCACGAAACGGATCAGTTGGCTCCCTCTCAACCTCCTCATTTTGTGAATCCATCTCAGCCAGAGACGTTTCAACTGACGAGATCAGCCCGGCTTCTTCAGACGCCTGCAGCGCCTGCAGGTAAGCATCTTCAATAGCTTGCTCACTGAAGACTTCTTCGGACGCGGGATCTGTTTCGGGAATCGGTTCCATGAAAGATGACACTTTGCAAAAGATCGTGATACGGCTTGCGGGAACGATATAGCCCAGATCGGAGATAAGAGCAAGACCGTCTTCACGTTGAATATCTCCGAATATCAACGTGTATCGAGTTGGCTCAGTTTGTAGCAAAGTACGTAAACGCGCTCATGAATGTGCAGCATGATGACTTGGTGAGAAAATGTTCCCTGACGCCAACATGTTGCCGATGGCTCCATAACCAGAAATTGATGGGCAGGATCCGAATTCCTCCGTTTCCTTTTTGTCAATTTTACAAACAAGGAGACACGCGAACGTCGAAAAATCGTGTAAGAGTTACAATTCTGCGAGCATCGAAAAAAAATGTCTCAAGTTGAAGAAATAAAAAACAGCTCCAAAGGTAGTGCATTGAGAACCAGACGCGGTTTATCGCAAATAAATTCCAGGAATTGGCACATCGATTGCTTTGATTGTTTGCTCACCGGGACTTGCCCCGGCCGGTTGTAAACAGGGAACCTCCGATCAGTCATTCCGAGCTGGTCAAACGGATCACATCCTTATCACTTCGTCATGTTTCACGTCATCTTTCACGCATTCCACTGAACAGACAATCAATTTATCAATCAACGCGACGGGATCTTTCTCCCTTCAGTTTTCTCAAGAATAAAGGATAGACAAGAGCATGGAAGCTCGTGGGCCTTTTCGTGTAGCAGTTGTTTTGTTTGTTGCATTCGTTTTTGCGGGAACATCCAACGCCGCAACATTCAGAACACCGAACTTTATCGTCAATGCCCGATCTCCGGAATTTGCCAAGCGGGTTGGGACAGCCGCCGAGCAATTTCGAAAAGAACTTGCAGTGATGTGGACCGGCAAGGAAATGAGAAACTGGTCGGCCCCGTGCCCGATCAATGTCAAGGTCGGACAAATTGGTGCAGGGGGAGCAACAACCTTTTCCTTCCACAATGGCGAAGTGTTCGGCTGGAAGATGAATATACAGGGGACGGAAGAACGAATTCTTGATTCGGTTCTGCCTCACGAAATTACCCATACCATTCTGGCTTGTCGATTTCGGCGTCCACTGCCACGCTGGGCTGATGAAGGAGTTTGCACTTTGGTGGAACATGAGTCCGAACGACGAAGGCAGACTCTACTGCTGGGGGATGTGATGAGAAGCGGGCGGCGAATTCCGCTGAAATCACTTTTTTCCATGACGGAATATCCCTCGGACATGAGAGAGATTCTGAAACTATACGCACAAGGTTATTCACTCGTCGACTATCTCGTCCAACAGGGGGGACGCGAAACGTTTATGCGATTTCTGCACGATGCACTCAGACATGGGAGTTGGGATCAGGCATTGGGAACGCATTACGGCGTGAATACGATTGCGAAACTGGAGCAGAAGTGGGGAAAGTGGGTTCTTGCGGGCAGCCCGGCATTGAATTTGCCCAAGGGAGATGCACTGGCCTTGAACGAACAACCTCAGGAAAAATCGGTTGTCCGCGGGCAGTCTCCCGATGAGTCCGACCTGGCTGCACCGCATCCACTGGGGGAACAGCGTGGACAGCAGGTTGCTCAGAATGACGGGGCACACGTCAGCGAGACCTCAACTGATGCGATTCCATTTCAGGCGGGTAATCAGGTTGCAGTAACCAATCCGAAGAAGGATTCAAAGGGAAGCATGTTGAATCATCATGCTTCTCGTTCACGCAGCGGTCTTGTGTCTCCCGTTTATATCTGGCCTGCCGATGGGCGATCAGAAACAACCAGTAGAGAACAAAGAGGCCAACTTCAAACAACCGGTGAAAGTTTTCATTCTCCGAAAACACCCTTATCTTCCCAGGACAACGCACATCCTTTTACGGGTGGCAATCATAAGGATATCTTTTCGCCATAGCTTGAAATTTCATCACAGCTTGAATCAGACGCGTAGAGCAGGGCTCTTGCCTGCCTTTCTTGACTCGATTTGAAAAGCTCTCGGTATCTTTGCGGATTGGTGTGAGAATATCCCCCGTGCTCTGCGTGCCTCTGTGGTTAACAAAGTCGAGCCGATGAAACCGGCCCTACAGAAACTTTCAACTGACTGGCAAACCATTCTGGATACCAAAAGCCGCAGGCCTTTTTTCGGTGATGTGCATTTTAGCGAACACTGCACAGCATGAGAACAATCCGGTGTCAGGTCATCCGACAGCAACCTGGCCCGCATGGCGGTGCGTCAGAAGGGGGACACGCAATTGGAAGACTGTCTCCGCCAGAAGCGGGTGTTGCAGCGGGACTGAGCAGTTTTTGTAATTGCTCCGAGTTGCACTGCGGGCAACTCGCCTTTTCCTGCGAACGAATCAGAACTTCAAATTCGTTGCCACACTCGTTACATCGATATTCGAAAAGAGGCATCGACGCAGAATCCTTTTCACTCTGAATTAGTAAAGTATCAGTAAATGGAGGGAACGAACAGGAACAATCAGCAAACAGGAGCAATTGGCCAAACAGGTAATCAGTTTGCCGGAAAACCAGGAACTATTCAATCTCGGGATGCAACCTTTTCTGCTGTCGTAGCAGTTCTTTCAGGTGGGCATCCAACATTTCCGCATCAGGGAAATCGGAATCAATTTCAGGGTAGAAGTAGAGATCCTGCGAGAAGGGATCGATGTAGGACGACCCTGGATGGGACTGTTGTGACGCACTCTCACCCTCATTAAAGCTCGCCGAGTACTGGAGGAACGGCGAGTAGGCCGAACCGCGATTGACAGTCGTCTGATAGACCCGATCTTTATTCCGTGACGGTTGTTGTCCCATGAAAACAACGAGCAATGCCAGACACGCCGCCGTAACGGAAAAAATGGGAACGAACTTCTGCTTCCATTCCTGATAGCGTGAAACCTGCGGGAAAGGCTCGGGAAGTCTGTCCGACAACTTTGGCCAGAGGCTTTTTTCAAGCTGAACCGAGTTCCCACTCTGAGTCTCGCGGAGAGAACCGATCGCGGCACGGAGCAACTCGTAATGCTCTCTGCATGTGGGACAGTTTGCCAGAATCCTCCTGACATCCTCCGGCAGATCGTCGACAGAAGCTCGATCAACCAATAACGCCAGACGGTTCCTGTTTTTTGAACAATGACAAGACATAATTACTTCCCATCCTTCTCGCTAAAAGGCTCTCCGGCCTCTTTCATCCGTTCTGTCCACAATCGCTTGAAGCGGTTTCTCGCCTCGGCCAAGCGCCAGCGAATCGTGGATTCCTTTCGGTTCATGATTGCGGCAACTTCGGCTGAAGTGAAATGTTCCAAGTCCCGCAACACCAACACAGTTCTGTATTTCTCCGGAAGTTCCTGCAACACCCGCTGGACTTCCTCGCCAATATCCCGTTTGTCCCGAGGGTCATCGGAACTGGGATCCAAAGACCGTTCCGAACTGATTTCGCTGAACAGCGATGTCGAACCTCTGCGCTTTTTCTTGCGCAAATAGTCCAGCGTCAGGTTAACTCCGACCTGGAACAGCCAGGGCCCGAATCTCCTGGAAACATCAAACCGCCCCAAATTTTCGTAAACCCGGATAAATGTTTCTTGCACCAAATCCTCGGCCAGTGCATCATTATGCACGAACCTATGGATCACGCGGTACAACTTCCCCTCATATCGTAAAACCAACTCCCTGAACGCGCTGCGATCACCCTCACGAACCCGCTCGACCAGGCGCGCATCGCTCAACTGAGGCTGACACTCACGCCCCTCATCCCTTACTGAGGTTTCTCTATTTGCCTGTTCAGTTTTCATCTGTTCTCTACGGGCAGTCCCTTCCTGATACTCATTTCCAGTCCACCTGTCACCGATCTTCCCCGATAACTCCTGCACGCATCCGCAACTGCTTTTTAGCGTTGCATAACTGCCCTCGCCTCTAACCTGTCTACGTTGTGTTGGTGCCGTTCGTTGGATTTTTTATGATCTTTTTACTGCAGTGGGGCAGCTTTTTACTTATGCGTAAATCCTCTTTTGCGATACTTGACAAAACAACCCGTTTCTACGTACGATCAGCCTCCTGATCGCAGGAAAATAGTATATCCCTGAGAAAATAAAAACTGAAGATTGAGCCCCGGAGACACGGGCGTCAAACGTTCAGTGTTTCTATTGGCTAAATTATCGTAGAGAAGGCAAGTGAGATGGCAATTCCCAAGAGGCGACAATCGAAAACCCGTTCCCGTAAAAGACGCAGTCATGATGCTGTAAAGCCTGTTGCACTACAGGGTTGCGCTAATTGTGGTCAACCGACTCCCAGTCATACCGCCTGTCCAACCTGTGGCTATTATATGGGACGCATCGTCATTGAAATAGAAGATTAATCAGGTTCAGGATTGCTTTTTTCTCTTTTCTTCCTTCAAAGTCACCTGCGATATCTGTTCCTGCTTGTCTGGCCTTTTTTCGCGTATGGTTTGGAAAAGGGTTGCGGTGTAGCTATGGGAGGCTTTGTTGACGTTACAAGAGCCAGCAGGCAGTAGGAAAGTTTGCTCAGATGCGAATCGCACTGGATGCAATGGGAGGTGACGATGCTCCTTCGATCAATATCGACGGAGCACTGACTGCGATTGCCCAGACGGAGCAATTGTCGGTCGATCTTGTGGGCAATGAAGAATTGCTGAGATCACTGCTGAAGGAAAAGTGTCTGCTTACCGGGAATTATCCCGAAGAACGGTTGCGGATCGTACCTGCTGATGGCTTTATCGGGATGGAAGAAAAGCCGACGCTTGCCCTGAGAAAGAAACCGAACAGCTCGATTGCCATTTGTTGGAAATTGATGGCGGAGAAAGAGGTGCAGGCAATCGTCAGTGCAGGTAACACGGGAGCCTGTGTCGCTGCCGGCTTGAGAACCCGCCTGTTTCTGAAAAATGTGAAACGCCCCGGAATTGCAGCCGTACTGCCCACACTCAAGGGGCAATGTATTTTGATGGATGTTGGGGCCAACCCTGCCGCCCGATCTGATCACCTCTATCAGTACGGAGTGATGGGGGCCATTTACGCTCGAGAAATGTTCGAACTCGAAAACCCACGAATTGGCCTGCTGAATATCGGCAGTGAAGATGGGAAGGGGACAAGTCTGGTTCGCGAGGCAAACCAGTTTTTTCTGGCTTCTCGTTTGAAAGATCAATACATCGGGAATGTTGAGGGGCGAGATATTTTCCAGGGTCATACGGATGTTGTCATCTGC
>JALTOP010000153.1 GCA_027000105.1 Planctomycetaceae bacterium
CACGGGAAAAAGAAGGGAGAAGATAAAATAGACAGACATGGAAGCCACGATCGTACTGGTTTGGACGAACTTGAAACGTTACCAACCTGCCCGATTCAGTCTAACGGTTTGCCTTCACCCACGACAACAGAACAGCTTTCCTGTTGCCGAAACCGATTTTCCTGATGCCTCGCACCGAATATGCCGATTATTACGATTGTGCGGGTCTATACCGATCAGGGACAGCCTGCGCCTGAACAAATCTAACGGAATCGGGGGGATAATTGAATGATGCGCAAACGACGTATCTATTCTTGCAGAAAAGAGTTATGTCTGATCTGTGCTGTTGCGATCAGTCTGCTGGGGGCAACAATGGCAGTAGCCGCTGCCCCACGTACGATCGTTTTCGGTGAGAAAGAAGACTCCTCGTCTGTTCAAATGTTTGCAATTATTGGTGAGATTGCCAGACCGGCGACTTATCAGGTGAAGCAGAAAGAAGTCACTCTGAAGCAATTGATTGATTTCGCGGGAGGTCCGACAGCCGCTGCGGGAAAGAAGATACGGGTTCTGCGTGGCGGCAAATCGATTCTGGTCTTGCTCAGTTCCGGACAGGAGCAGTTCAAGCTTACCGATGGCGATGTCGTCATTCTGGATCGCGCCTGGCAGACGGCTGCCCGAACGATCTCGTTTGATAATCTCCCCCAACCGTCCCCAGGTTCCGGTTCTCCCATCACGGTAGATCGTGCGAATTTGAAACGTAACCGAACTCGCCCCAATCATGGGCAAATTGTCCTTCTCGGGTTGACTTCGCAGCCGGTCGTTCTCCCTCTTTGGGGGGAAAGGTTGACTGTCGAGACACTACTCACCAAATACATGAGACAATCTCAAGCTGTTGCGCGGAAAACCCGAATTCTGGTGGGCCGGAAAAACAGAACGCATTCCGACGTTCTAACCGCCGGGATGATTCTCGGTATTCCCCAGGCGTTGGTGAATCGCGACACCATCCCCAGACTTCCCGCTCCAGTCATCATCGGCGAAGAACCTCCGGTGACTCGCCCAGAAGCAGGGAATGGGACAGAAACGTCATCGGTTTCACCAGATGATTCTGTCGGGCTGGCCAATCTGGTTGACCGGTCATTAGGGCGTTCATTGCGCAACCCGTTGCCTTTGCTTTCTACGACCGACAATGAGAAATCGGCTTTGAAACCGACAATCATCGCCTATTCGGAAATTATCGCATCAGGCTCGGAGCCATCAAGATCGGAGCAGAGTGACAAAACAGAACCGGAGTCGGCAACGAAATCGGAACCGGAAGAACAGAAACTGAAACAGAATGTCACTCTGCCCATGCTGCCGAGTGAGAATGAAGCCCCAAGTGAATCGGAAGCGCTGTTCGTTCCTCAGGAAGTGGTAAACCAACCGCCATCGAATGAATTGATCAGCATCGATCCTGAACAGGCCGATCGGGAAGAATCAGCCGTTGTTCTGGACGATCTATCAACCGATTTTTCCATCCCGGCTGAAGCGGATTATTCTCCCGAATCTGATAAACCTGAAGCTGAAAGCAGTCGAGCGAACCTTGAACAGTTCGAGCCTTTCGGGCAATACGACCAGTTGCAACACGATTCGGAATCGGCCTCCCCGATCGGACAGGATACATTCACCACCTTGCTGGAAAAAAAGGCGAAAGAAACGGTACACGCCGCCCAGGCAGGAGAAGTTGTTCCCAATCCCGTCGAATTGAAGGAGGCGACTGGTGGAACGATGATCGGATTCATCGCGGGAGCCATTGTTGTTATTGGAGTGATGACCGTCATTATTTCCGCAGTGAGAAATCAGTTTCCACGACCCGGCTATATCGATGAACAGCGGGAAACAATTTCTGAACGAATGGCCGAAAATTCTTTTACCAATCAGCAACCAGCCGCGCAGACTGTTTCTTCCTCACCTTCCTTCTCTCCGCCGGTTACTTCCGGAACTCGGGAAAGTTCGCAGCCATTTTCAAGTGACCCACTGACTCGGGCCAAACAGGAAAAAGAAAACGGACTAAAATCGTTATTGGAGAATCGAATCCCCATTATTGAGGAACGGGTGCTGATGCCCCGTGAAATGAAGTTTTTTGGCAAACCGAATCTGTATTATGAATTTCGGCTTGATTCGAGCCACGAAATCAAAAAACCGCACCTGGCTTCAAAAATGGGACAACTTGAACAGAAGACAGAATCAGGCAGCGGATCCGGTGTGGAACATCCAGCCGAAGGACCAAAGTTTTCGAAGGCAGCAACCAGAAGGAAAACAGCCGTTCCCGTTTTCTGGGAAGCGGAAACAGGCCTGTTTGTTTCGTCCAGCGATCTCCATACAAAAGTGACACAGACGCTTCCGGCAGAAGATGCGGGAAATCAATGACGGTTACAGATGAGAAGAAGAACAATGAATATCGCAATTGAGTTCGGAGGAAGCGAATTTCGTTCGTTGCGTCGTGAGGCGGGACGTTTGCTCGCTCGACGGGTCTCGACGGAATACCTCGTTCTGGAAGATTCAAAGGCGCGCCGACGTCTACTGGAACGGCACGGCGATGAAGTAGCCCATTGCGATCAGGGAATGATCGTTTACGGTAGCGCCGCGAATGATCTGGCCGAAATCCTCTCTTTGCCGATGCAGTCCGCTTTGGATGATGGGAGAATCCGAAGCAACGATCCGGTCTCGCGCCAGTTTCTGGGAGCGCTGGTTGAAGGTCTGATTCCACCACCTGCACAACAAGACGCCACCTGCACAGTAATCAGTTCGCAAGCAGCCAGGAACGATGAGGATCCGGCCCTGCAGGAAGACCTGGGCTTTCTGTTGAGATTGGTGAAATTACGGGGATATCAGCCAAGCGTGATCTCTCCGGGAATGGGGCTGATCCTTTCCGAATGTGCTGATATCGGCTTTTCCGGGATCGCCGTCAAAATGGGTGCCGCCCGGATGGACGTTTCCATCGTCTACCAGACACGGGAGTTGACCCGTTTCTTCCTGCCACGTGGAGGAATTCACGTCGATCGTCAACTGGCCGTCAGCGACCATCAGTTTGTCAGACTCAAGGATGGTCGGGAAGTGCTTGATACAAGACCGATCCGTCTCTGGCGGGAAGGAGTCAAAAGTCTCAACAGCATTTCCGACTCACGAATGCTTGAATTGCGGAACCAGTACCGTGAGATTATCCGTTTGGGATTGTACCGCATGAGGCAGGAACTGAATCCTTCTCTCATGTCTCAAATTCCGGGAAAATTACCTCTGATTATCGGAGGGCCGATGGCAGGCCCAAGCGGAATCGAGAGACTGTTCCAGGAAGCAATTGATGACGTCGATCTGCCCATCCAGATCAAATCCGTCCGCCGGGTTCAGGATGTTGCCTTCTCCGTTTTGCGGGGAGGGCTTATCGCTGGCGAACTCGAACATCCCGACCTTCTCTCCAGCTTTGCAGCTTGAAGAAGGTGCCGACATAGACCATTCCGTTCCGACCGCGATAATTACCGAACCAGAGTCGTTCCGCTGCGAAAATTCTCGGCACGAAGTTCGGTTCCCGATGGGTGGTGTTCGGCTCTCAGTACGATAAAGTCATCAGCGAGATCAACATCATCAGACCGTTGAACAGGGCGTGCGCGGTGACAATCGCCAGGTAGCTTTGACGGCGGAGCAGGCACCATCCCAGTGATAACGAAAGCGGAAGCAGTTGAGTCGCATCCGCAAAACCGTGTGCCAGACTGAAGCTGACAGAAACGACAAGCCAGGCGACAAAGCGATCCAGTTGGCCTGCTTCAACCAGCCCGTTGAGTAGCAGAACACGAAAGAGAAGTTCCTCCACCAACGGGGCAATGATCACCGCTGTTATTCCGACCCCGAGTATCAAATCGGGCGTCCCCTGTTGCAGCAGTTGCAGCAACGGATGCAAATCCTCAACGGTTTTCCAGAAACCGGACAGGATGCCCAAAAGAACAGTCCAGGGAAAAACCAGCAGCAGCAATTCCACACCGGCCTGAATCTCCGTTTTCCAGTCATCAATACGAAAATAATCGATCATGCTTTCCGAGGAAGGAGAAAACTCCCACAGAAAAATCAGAAATCCACCAATGCCGATCTGGAGCATCGCATTGGTTATGATCATGTTGAGATCGGGATCGGATGGCTGTTTGGTGTTAAACTCGCCTTTGATGGCATAGATCAATTGGAGGGCGATCCAAAAACCGGCCAACATGATCGGTGGGGAGGGAATCGAAACTTTTGTCCGGCCTTTTCTGCTCTGTCGAAAACAGACAGGCTCACGTCCCCTTTCCCCCAGAAACAGTGGAACGATCCAACGCCACCAAAGTGAAAGTCCCCAAAAAGAAACCGACAGGGCAAGCAGGTTCGCCACGATTAAACCCGATGTTATCTCGATCGGCATTTCGGGTGAAAGTTCAGACAGTAGCTCTATCATCGGGCTTGTTCTGCTTGCTGTAATATGAGTAATGCTGGAAGAAGGCTGGAAGCTGCGAGTCGTGCTGAAAGCGTTTAAATGTTTTAATCTGGAAGCGTTTTAATACCGTATCGATAAAAGGCGTTGCAACCCCATCACGAAAAGAAACCGATTCGAACCGGGAGTCGATCGAACCGCTGCAATAACTGACGAGCACCAACGCTTCCCGTTGATTTGTAATCGAACTGCCCGAACCGTATGATCCTGATCCGATGAAAATACGCGTGACAAACCTGCAATTACCTGTTGAGGAGAAAGAGGGCAGCCTGCCGGGAGAGGTTGCGCGACATCTCGGCCTGACAGTGGATGACATCCTGAACTGGAAGATCCTGCGGAAATCACTCGATGCCCGCAATCGTTACTCATTGAAGTTTGTCTATTCTCTTGCCGTTGAACTCCCGGACGATCTGGAAACAGGTCGGCTGACATCAAGCCCCGGCGTCACCCTGTTCGATCCTGTTGGCTTTGACGACCCGAAGCCCGGTTGTGCGGAACTGGAAAACCGTCCGGTGATTGTCGGTTCCGGGCCGGCTGGATTGCTAGCCGGTTACTATCTTGCGAAAAAGGGATATGCTCCGCTTCTGATTGAACGGGGAGAAGCTGTCAAGCAGCGGGTTGCCGCGGTTCGCCGGTTTGATCGCGGGGGCGATTTCGAGCGAGAAAACAACTATCTGTTCGGCGAGGGTGGAGCCGGATGCTTCAGTGATGGAAAACTGACATGCAGAATGAGCGGGCCTGATGTCGATTGGACGCTGCAGGCAATTGTCGATTGTGGGGGAAAAGAATCGATTCTCTACGAACATCGTCCGCATCTGGGAAGCAACCGGCTGCCGATGATCTGTAGAAATTTTCGACGAAAAATCGAGCAATACGGCGGTGAATATCGTTTCAAGTGTCGACTCGAAAAACTGGACGTAGACAACGGGAAAATACGAGGACTCCATACCTCATCGGGCTACATCAAGGCATCGCAGGTGATTTTGGGAATCGGGCACAGCGCGCGAGATACTTACCAGATGCTTTACGATCTTGGCGTGCCGATCTTTCAAAAACCGTTCCAGTTGGGACTACGCATCGAACAGCCTCAGGAACAGATCAACCAGCAAAAATACGGTAACCCTCAATACGAACAGATTCTCGGGGCTGCCGACTATTCCCTGATCGCCAAGGGAGAACGCGATCTCTATACCTTTTGCATGTGTGCGGGCGGGTTTGTTATTCCGTCCATTTCCGAACCGGGCATGTTTTGCACCAATGGAATGAGTCGCTCCCGGCACGATACGCCTTTTGCCAACAGTGGGTTGATGGTGACCCTGCATCCCGAAGAATTCGGCAGCACACACCCTCTTGCCGGAGTCGAACTGCAACGCCAGTACGAAAAAGTGGCTTACCAGATCGGCAAGAAAAATTATCTCAGTCCGATCCAGTGGGTTGACGATTTTCTCGCCCGCAGAGCCAGCACTGATCCAGCTATCCCCTGTTCGTATGAGCGTGGAACCGTTCCGGCCGATTTATCGCACGTGTTGCCCAGGCCGGTCATCGAGGCGATTCGAAATGGCTTGCCGGTTCTCGAGAAACGTTGGCGCGGGGAGTTCCTGAAGAATGCGACGCTGGTTGGGCCGGAAATGAGAGGTAGTGCGCCGGTGCGCATCCAGAGAGATCGACAAACCCGCCAGACCGATGGATTCGCCGGGTTATATCCAGTTGGTGAAGGAGCAGGTTACGCGGGCGGCATCATCACAGCCGCGGTTGATGGTCTCCGCTCGGCAAAAGCGATCGTCGCCACTTTTGCACCGCTGTCCGGAAA
>JALTOP010000154.1:0-3253 GCA_027000105.1 Planctomycetaceae bacterium
AACTGCAGCGCTTGCCACTCCCCATGCAGCGATCCCTGCTCGAACTGGAAGAGGCCCGTAATTGGAGCGAAGTCGATAAATCACTTCGTCAACTGCAAGACCTCCTGGTTCTTGACGCCTGGGTGCTCCCCTTGTGGGAACAGGACGCCTACCAGGCAATACGGCGGGAAGTTCGCAATGCCCCCGCCAAACCGGTCACGCCTTATCAAAATCTCGACCGCTGGGTCATTGACCCGGTCATTCCTGCCTATTAGCACCTTTTCAGGCCTGTGGAAGGAAAGTTTAGCGAAGGGAAGCAACGGTGTCAGTGAGCCTGACCTGTTGACCACCTCGGGCCCGTTCAACAAATTCAGGCCACTTTGAGACTTATGCAAAAAAAAAACAAAATTTCGGTTCGACCTCCGCTGGCTTTATCAGCAGCAGGGCCCAATTAGCGAATAGCGATGTAGGGGCCACTGTGCGGATCATGTTGATGCTACCATATCGCTATGATAGCTACATGAAGTTATTTTCTTGCGCTCCGTATGGTGGGCCATTTCCATGTCTGCAAAACAGAGAAACGATTGGTCATCCGACTGGCCGGTTGACTCGGTTAATGCTTTGCTCAACGACCTTGTGAGCTGTGTTTAATATAGCTATAGTGTCGGGGTGACCACTACCGGACAGCTGGCGCCATTCCGCTTGCAATGTCTGACCGTTACGAGAAAAGGGTATCACGCAAAGACGCGAAGACGCAAAGGAAAGAAAAAGAGAAGAAAAATATTTTCACAATGGATTACATGCGGCTTTTGAATTACCTTCGTTTGGGAATCCAATATGAAAAATTCCCGGCGTCTTTGCGGCTTGGCGCGAAAACTTCCTCTGCATTACTAACGATTAAAGGTTACGAATGGTGCGAAAACTTTTGAAAATCTCATCCTGGTTACGGAGGTCAGAACAGACCAGCCGCGCTGAGTTTTCCGTGTCCTGCTCGTTGTGCAACCGCTTTCTGTTGATTATCTGCTGCTTGTCGATTCAGTTGATGCATGTGGTATCCGTTCCGGGGGAAGCGGCTGAACGTCGCTCCTTCCTGGCGGCTGATTCGTCCAAACAGATCATTGCGATGGTGGGGGAAGAGGGTGAAATCAGATGGAGGTACAAAATTGGCCCTTTGCACGATCTGCACTATCTTCCCAATGGGAATGTTCTCTTTCAGACCGATTGGACAAAGCTGATCGAAATCAATCCACGAACCGATGAAGTTGTCTGGAATTACGACGCTGCAAAGAGTAAAGAGAATTGGAACAGGACAGTCGAAGTACATGCTTTTCAGCGACTTGCGAACGGTTTGACAATGGTTGCTGAATCGGGAGCGGCTCGAATTGTGGAAGTGAATCGTAGTGGAAAAATTGTTTCGCGGTTGCCTTTGCAAATTGAACATCCGATACCGCATCAGGATACGCGACTGGTTCGCAAAATTGCCAATGGGAACTATCTTGTCTGCCACGAACATAAAGGAGCTGTTTACGAATACAGTCCTCAGGGAAAAGTTGTCTGGCGGTACGATGTGCCGATGTTCGGCAAACTTCCCAAACCGGGGCATGGTGTGGACGCTTATGGCAACAAATGTTTTGCGGCGTTACGTTTGAAAAATGGCAACACACTCATCTCAACCGGCAATGGGCATCGGGTCATTGAAGTCACGCCCGCAAAAAAAATCATTTGGAGTCTTGATCAGAATGAATTACCTGGAATTCAACTTGCCTGGGTGACGACGCTGCAAATCCTTCCGACCGGGAACATCGTTTTGGGTAATTGCCACGCCGGGCCGGAGAATCCCCAGGTCATCGAGATCAATCGGAAAAAGGAAGTGGTCTGGAAATTTCACGATTTCAAAAACTTCGGCAACGCCCTCACCAATACGCAAATTCTAAGTATCAATGGCAAGCCAATTCCTGCCTGTGATGTCATCCGTTGACAAAACCGTTCAGGCAGAACGCAGGTTTTTCGATACTGTTTTGTTCCCCGCTCCCAAGCTCGCCGCATTCGGGTTTCTCGTACCTGGATTTCTCGCACCCGAACTGTTCGCATCCAGGTTGTTCCTGCGAAGTGGAGTGAACCCGATCGGGGATGGATGCTGCCATCTTTTTCGCGATTTCGCAAGTTGAGTGGTGCGCGTTGTTGGACGCAGATGGCAGATGGCAGATGACAGTTGATAGATAGCGATTGCCTGTCTTTGTGGAATCACTGAAAGAATTCGCCGATTTGGTTGAAAACGGTTCTTGTTGACGGTATATTTCCCCTTTGCACAATCGATTGTGCAAAGGGTGTTGGGCGATCGGCGGTTTTTCTTTTCGGATTTCTTTCCAAGGTATCTGGCGGGGTCGTCCGTTGTGGCATTCCGGGAATGATGATGGGGGATATCGCGTCTGTTTTTTGGGCTCCACTCTTGGCGGCGTGCAGTAGCGGTATGTAGGGACAATGCAGAAAGCGGTCAAATTAAAAGATGTGGCCGAAGCGGCGGGAGTCAGTCTTTCGACCGCTTCACGTGCTTTATCGGGCCAGGCTGCGAGGTATCGAATCAGTACGGAAACGGAGCGGCTTGTTTTGGCGACTGCGAACAGGCTCAGCTTTCAGCCCAGTCAGGTAGCGCAATCGTTTCGTTCTCAACAGACACGATTATTGGGAGTTGTGTTACCTGATGTTTCCAATCCTTTTTTCGCGTCCATCGCGCGGGAAGTGACGACTCACGCGGAAGAAAACGGCTATTCGGTTCTGTTGGCAGACAGTCGGGAGTCAACGGAAGTTGAGCAGAAATTGATTCTCCAATTACGAGCCAGGGAAATCGAAGGGTTGGTCATCAGTCCGGTCGGCTTGAAGAAGGAGCATCTCGAAAAGTTGCACGATGAAAAGATGCCAGTGGTTCTTGTTGATCGCGGATTCCCTGCAAGTCCGCTAGTCACAGTGACTTCCGCTCATCGGGAGGCCGCGAAACAGGCGATGAACCTGCTTGTTGCCAATGGTCACCGTCACATTGGTGTTCTTCAGGGCCTTCCGGAAACGTTCCCCAATGAACAGCGTCTGGCGGGCATTCAGGAAGCGTTGGAACAGGCGGGGCTTTCCCTGTCTGCCGAGATGGTGCAGGGGGATCAGTTTTCGGAATCGTCCGGGTATCGGGCCGCGAAGAGGTTAATCGAGTCGCGGCCTGAGATGACCGCTCTGTTTGCGTTGAGCAATCAGATTGGTCTGGGGGCATTGAGAGCCATCACGGAAC
>JALTOP010000154.1:3263-6261 GCA_027000105.1 Planctomycetaceae bacterium
TCGGAAAGAAAGTACCGGATGAGATTTCGATGATTACATTCGATGACCATCCCTATTCCGAGTTTCTGGTCTCTCCGATGACAACGGTCAAACAGAACGTGAAAGAACTTGGCCAGTTGGCGGCAAAGCTGATTACCGAGGAGATGATAACCGGTAAAAGAACGGGTAGAAAAATTCATCAGATTCCCGTCAGGATCATCGAACGGGCATCAATCAAGAATCTGACGTGATCCATCAAGTAGAAACCGGAAAGGAACAGAAACAGATGAGACAGACAGCAGGGTTCATTTTGTCGCTGGTGGCAATCGTCATTGGCGGGAATCAGTCATGCAGCCAGGCCCAGCAACAGAACCGGCCTGTGCCGATCATATTCGATACCGATATCGGGAACGATGTGGATGATGTGCTGGCCTTGGGAGTTATTCATGCTCTGCAGAATCGTGGGGAATGTGAACTGCTCGCCGTGACGATAACAAAAGACAACCCTCTTTCAGCTGCTTTTGTAGATGTGGTAAACACCTTTTATGGTCGTGGTGATATCCCTGTGGGCGTCTGTCATAGTGGCCTGACGGATTCGCAGGGAAAGTATATCGGTCTGGCCGAGATCAAGGACAACGGCAGGTATCGCTATCCGCACGATCTGATTTCAGGAAAGCAGGCTGAAGACGCGGTGACGGTTCTGCGCAAGGCGCTGTCCAAAGCGAAGGATGGCTCGGTGGTTATTGCTCAAGTCGGATTTTCAACAAATCTGGCGAATTTGCTCAACTCCAGGGCAGATAGTATCTGCCCGCTTGATGGTGTCGAGTTGGTCAAAAAGAAAGTCAAATTTTTTTCCATTATGGCCGGGGCTTTTGAAAAGATTCCTCGCAAGGGCAAGATGGTCATTCATCATGAGTACAATGTGGTGAAAGATATTCCCGCCTGTCAAACATTGGCGGAAAAGTCGCCGGTTCCGATTGTTTGGAGCGGGTACGAAATCGGTCTTGCGGTTGCGTATCCTCATGAGAGCATCGAGCAGGATTATCGCTACATTGAACATCATCCGCTGGCGGAAGCCTACTGGCTTTACAGTCCTCCCCCACATAATCGCCCCAGTTGGGATTTGACCAGTGTGTTGTATTCCATTCGTCCGGATCGTGGTTATTTCGGCCTTTCCGAGTCCGGAACTGTTACCGTTCAGAGTGATGGAGTCACGACCTTTCAGGCGGACGGAAATGGATTGCATCGCTATCTGAAATTGAATGATCAACAGAAGATTCGTGTCACCGAGGCATTGGTCTTTCTTTCAAGTGAACCGCCGCAGAAATAGGGGAAGGATATGTTGAAGTACGAGCGTCCCCGGGTAGCAGTGCTCGGTTCGATCAATCTTGATCTGGCTATTCAGTGTGCCCATCTTCCGATGCCGGGGGAAACGGTGATTGCTGAGTCTTTACGCGAAGTTTCTGGAGGCAAGGGAGCCAACCAGGCGGTGGCAGCGGCTCGGTTGGGGGCCGATGTCGCGATGATTGGCAGAGTGGGAGGTGATGATGCCGCCGTTTCGCTGTTGAAGAATTTGCAGGCAGAGGGCATCGATACAGAGCATGTTTCCCGGCCAGATTCTGATGCGGAGGAGTCGGATATTTCCAGTGGTATTGCCGTGGTTATGGTTGAGCAGAGCGGAGAAAACTCGATTGTTGTCGTGCCGGGCGCCAACGGGATTGTTTCCGTCGAAGATATCGATCGGGCTGCAGCGACCATTCAACAAAACGACGTGTTACTGGTTCAATTGGAAATTCCCGTTGAAACCGTCATGTATGCCTGCCGGATGGCCCGACAGGCGGGAGTTCGCGTCATTCTGGATCCGGCTCCTGCCCCGAGAAACGTGCCGGCGCATTTTTTTGATGTCGATCTGATTTGTCCGAATCAATCAGAGGCGGCATCATTGCTTGGTCAATCGGTAAATTCTATCACAGAAGCGAAAGCGGCAAGTGATGGGTTGATCCGGAAAGGGGCCCGCAATGCGATTATCACCATGGGGAAACAGGGGGCGGTTTTGCATGATGGAACAGACATCACAGTGGTTCCACCTTGTGCTGTTGAAGCGGTCGATTCCACAGCCGCAGGAGACGCGTTTGCCGGCGCTCTGGCCGTTTACTGGAGTGAGTCGGCTTCCCTTGAGGAGGCGACGCGATTCGCCTGTGCCGCTGGGGCGTTGGCTGCATCAAAACCCGGCGCACAACCAGGCATGCCCGGCCGAAGCGAAGTGGAGCAGTTTATGAGTTGATGGATCAGTCGGGAGAACGTGTCAGGAGAACTTCTCGAAAGAATTTGCCGAAAGAATCTGGAAGCGATGCGGGAATGTGAAACCGTGATGGAGGATCAATTGTTACACATTGCGAGCTGTCTGGTGGTCACCAAACGATAAGGGAAAAGAAATGAAAAGTCGAGCCATACTGTTTTCGTTTATTCTGTTAATGATCTCTGGTTGCGGTTCACAGGAATCGGCAACCGATCAGGCCAGTCAGAAGAAAAAGCAGGGGAAACCCCAGATTGCGTTGATCATGAAATCTTTGGCTAACGATTTCTTCTCTTCGATGGCCGAGGGAGCAAAGAAGCATCAGGCAGAACATCGGAACGAATATGAGCTGGTTGTGAACGGGATAAAGGACGAGCTCGATTTGAGCCGTCAGGCGGCGCTGGTTGACGAAATGGTTGCCAGTGGTGTGGATGCCATTGTGATTGCTCCAGCCGATTCGAAAGCCCTGGTACCGGTACTTCGTCGAGCCAGGCAGAAGGGAGTGGTTATCATCAATATTGACAACCGGTTGGATCGTGACACATTGGAGAAGGAAAAAATTTCGATTCCTTTTGTCGGCCCTGATAACAGAAAAGGGGCAAGGAAAGTCGGGGAGTATTTGGCCAGCAAGCTGAAGCCGGGCGATGCCGTTGCCATTCTGGAAGGAATCCGCACCTCGTTCAATGCGACAGAACGGCGGCTCGGTTTCGAACAGGCCATGCA
>JALTOP010000155.1 GCA_027000105.1 Planctomycetaceae bacterium
TTTTCAATCAGTTCATCCAGGGCATCGGATTGGTCGATGATGAACCATTTTCGATCATTCACAGGGCGAACGGCTGCGTCGGATGTCGGGCTTTGTCTCTTTTGACCGGATGAATCGTGCTCGGTTGAAGTGTCGCCGGTTGAATCGCCATCGATTGGATCGTCATCCGGCAAGTGGTCAAACAGCCCTCTTGTTTTTGTTGTTTTCTTTGTTCCGCCCGAAGAACGCTCACCGGGACGCGATTTCTTTCGGGGAGCTGGAGGTTGATATTCAGTTAGGGAATCGAAAGATTTTATTTCATCCGGAAACTTCCGGAATCCATAATCCAGAAACAATTGCTGGAGTTTGGCTTCATCGATCCCGTCGGTTCGGGCAGATTCCAAATCGAATTCCAGAGGCAAATCCGTGCGCAGAGTGACCAGTTTGCGGGAGAGAAGTGCCTGATCCGCATAGTTGACCAGATTCTCCCGCAGTTTCTTGCCCGGGGCCTTTTCCGCATTGGCGAGGATGGATTCCAGATCTCCAAATTGTTCGATCAGCGCAGCCGCCTTTTTCGGGCCAACAAGCGGGACACCGGGGACGTTATCAACTGAATCGCCCACCAGCGATTGGAAATCGATGACCTGATCCGGACGGATATGCCAGGTCTCCTTCAGTTTTTCCGTATCGAAGAACTCCCCCTTTCTGCAGTTGTACATACGAACGTGATCGCTGAGCAATTGCCTGAGGTCTTTATCGCTACTGACCAGCACCACCTGCATTCCTGCTGATTCCGCCTGACGCGTGATCGTCGCAATGACGTCGTCCGCTTCCCAACCCGGATAGTTGACAAGCGGGATCTGGAATCCCTCGATCACTTCGGTGATCATGGGAATTTGCGGAACCAATTCTTCCGGCATTTCCGAGCGGTTCGCCTTGTAGTTTTCGTACCAATCGCTGCGAACGCCCGGCCCTTCAGAATCGATAGCACAAAGCAGATAGTCCGGTTTGTTCTGTTTGAAAATTTGCAGTAAATCGCGGGTGAAGCCGAACACCGCATTGGTCGGCTGTCCCGCAGGCCCGGTCATGGGAGGGATCGCATGAAAAACCTGGAACAACAAAGAGAAAGTATCAATGATGTAAATCGTCTTCGGCATGAGTCTTCCTGAATGGTTGTTCCAGAATAGCTGTTCCTGAATAAATGGTGCCGTCGCAAACGCGACTGGGGGCGCAAACGCGACCGGGGTTGTCAGGCCACACTTCTCTCATGGGTAAGGCATCCCTCGTGAGCAAAGATGCTGTGCAACACAAAACGAGGGTACTCTAATGCGCCGATCTCGACAAAGCCAGAGCCAGAGAAGCAGAACGCGAGAGTTGCTGGAACGGAACTGGCCGGAACGATAGAGGAAGGACATTTCAGGCTTGGCGATGTATCTTCCGTCCCCGGAGTTTTTCTTTCGAAAGCTTACTCTTCGCCAATGCGATACAACGGCAGAAAACGGTAGTAGACTTCCAGAGAGAGAGTCGCCAACGCGGTTGAATAGATTCTCCCACCATAGCCGCCCCAAGGGCCTTCGGGATTCCACGAGCCGGCCAGGTTTCCTTTTTTTACCTGATCTTCCACCAGCAGTTCCCGCAACAACCCGTTCCATTGTTCCCATTCTTTCCCGCCATATTGATACATCGCCAAGGTTCCGTAGTACCAATAATACAGGTTGGGATCGGATTTGCGGGGCAGGTTCTTTTCGGAAAGCAGAAACTGTGTTGCTTCTCGGCTGGCCGGATTTTCGCGCGAAATACCGAGCATCTGTTTGCAGAACAGGGCTTCTGCGGTCATTGAAACGGTAACTTCCGGGCCGAATTCCGGATGATAGGCGGCCAGTCCCTTATTCTCTCCCAAAGAACGATCGACCAGAAACTTGACCATCAATTCCTTTGCTGATTCCGGGACGGCAATTCCGGCAATTTCCGCACTTTTCAGAGCCATCATCTGCCAGCCGAACATACTCATATCACCCGACCACTTTGGCAAATAACGCCAGCCGCCATCCTCCTTGTTCTGCATGGCAACCGTGAATTGAACCGCCTTGACAACCGCAACGGTCAGTCGATCTTCCACCTTTTTCTCATTCTGCATCCCATAGGCTTCTGCCAGGGCGTAACTGGCCATGCCGTGGCAGTACATGCCTGCGTATTTCGTGGCATTGCCGCCCAGATAGCCATCGTCTCGCTGTTGAGAGATGAGCCACTCGATCGCCTTGCCGACCGTTTTTGCGTATTTCCCTTCATCCGGGGTATAGCCGGCTCCCAGAAAGGCAAGTACCGTCAACGCGGTAACGCCGGTGTCACCATTAACCCCCGCTTTCAGACGGTCGATACCATCTTCATCAACACCGATTTTGCCGGAGCCGTATTTATCTGCGTCCCAAAAACCGGCTTCTTCCTGGGTTGATGCGAACCAGGCCAACGCCTTTTCAACCGCTTCTTCAGAGGCATCCGTCCCACCACGCATGCGCGCGATATCTTTACGCCGGGCCAAATCACGCAATCGATACGTTGCAGGAACCTTGGCGGAAGCTCCCCGTTTGACGGCATCAAAATTCGGTTTCGGCAAATCAGCAAGCAGAGGGACTTCATTGACGCTGGGTGAGGTTGGAACCATGACCTCCGGGGAACTTCCTGTGATTTTTCCGGGGGCCGTTCCGACGGAGCGCTTCAATTTGGGAACATCGCTTAAGGGGCGAGGCACTCTTCGAGAGCGAACCATTGCCCGAGCGTTTGACTGGTTCGGAGTTGATGCCCCTTCTCCCTTCGGAACATCCTCACCCGTGATTAAGTTATCGGCTGTCACCGGGACAGGCGCTTCCCGTCGCTTGATCATGTCGGAAACAACGCCACGATTGGGAAGTTCGGGAGTCGGGCCACGTTCGAATTCGAGTGACTGCAACATTTTCTGTTCAGTCACCTGCGGGCTGATTCGATCAACTCCTCCGGAGGTGGGACGGCGAACTCTTTCCGCCTGTACCTGACTGCGGGGCAGTTGGCTCCGTTTTCGCTCGGGGCTTTCCTTGTCCGTTCCCTGTGACGGTTCAGGTTGCATGGCTGGAATCTTCGGATCCTCAAATTCGGGAATTTCCGCCATTTCAGATGGCTTGTCTGTTTTCCGATTCATCATCGCCAATTCAGGAGATTCCTCCAGATCGGGCAGAGGGAGGTTCTCGGTCGGTATTTCCGGTGTCAGTTCAACCGGTTTTTCAATTTCCCGTTCTGGAACTTCCGAAGGTTCCAGCTGAAATTCCTCGCGCAACTGGCGACTCATTTCTTTTTTCTGATCCAGCGGGATCGACTCCCAAATGGGAGTATTCCCGGCTTTGTCGATTCGTGTTTGCCGTTCTCCCGCGATGATGACATCGTGAATACGAATCGGTTCCAAATCCTTCACAACCTGATCCCGTACCAGTTCGGGTGCCAGAACGATCACCCCCGCTCCAGAAGAAAGGTGAAGCAACAGGGAAAACAGCAACGATTTTGATGAGGCGTGATGATCTCCCCAACTCGTGATGAGCATCGTCACCAAATGGACGGTGGCGAACAGAAAACCGAGAACCAACCCTCCCCAGACCCATTGTTCCGCGGTCTGCTGCGAGATCTGCAGAACATCGGACAGCCACTGATAGAATTGTGCGGCAGTGCTGTTCACGGTTTCTCCTCACCAGCCAGACGATTCGCCAGCGACAAATTGGTGATGCCAACACGGTGACATACAGCAAGCACGTTCATGACATTCTGATAAGCACCTTGGGCGTCACCACGCACAACAACAGCCTGCTGGTTGTATCGCTTGTGGGCGGCGACCAACTCCTGTTCCAGTTCTTTCAGGGTGACCGGTTTCTCACCCAGATAAAGCTCCCCCGTCCGCGCCACGCTCACGATTATTTCATCAGGCAATTCAGAAAGAGGCAGCGCATCGGAAACGGTCGGCAATTTAATCTGGAACTGCCGCTCGGCATCGGAGAATTTTGTCCCAACCATGAAAAAGATGACCAACAGGAAAACGATGTCGATCATCGGTGTCAAATCGAGACTCGGCTCCTCAATTTCCGCTGTTTTTAATGGCATCGCCGTCTCTTCTGGTTGTCTGTTTTAATTTGTTGAGTTTTCTTCGGATCCGAAACCGGCGCCCCGTCAGCGCACCACTCCCCCGTCTCCTGTTTCAGTATATCGACAATTTTCACTACGAAAACAGTATTCTGCCGATTTCGCGAGATTAACAGCTTCACAATAGGATAGATGGAGAAACAGTACACACGCAGACGGTCTTGTTTTCGAACATTGTTCTCGAACGTCATCTGGCTCGCATCATAATGGACAGACTCAGATTCTGATTCCTCTCTGTTCCCGGGCGCATCCCATGAACATGACGTTGCCAATGGACAAGGGGCATCTGTAAACGAGAGGGGCCGAGTATGGACGCCAGCCTGCAGTAACCAGCCTGCAGTAACCAGCCTGCAGTAACCAGCCTGCAGTAACCAGCCTGCAGTAACCAGCCTGTCGCAAATTGTACAACTAACGGTTAAAGCGTATGAACGGTGCGAAAACTTTTGAGAATCTCATTTTGGTTACGGCGGTCAGAACAGACCAGCCGTGCTGGGAAATCAGATGTCCAATGCTCCCAGGGCGGAGAGCCATGTCTTCAGATCGTGTTCGTATTCGCTGGAGAGATTGGCCTTGACCAAATGTCTGTGGAAGCCGGCTGCACCAATCTCTTCCAGATCAGCCGCTGTTGCGGAAGAAAACCGGGAAGCGGGATCGGCGTCGATCAATCCGCGTATCAATCTGATCAGCGAATCGTTCTTTTTCAGGTCGATCGGTAAATGATCTTCAAGACGCTCGGGCATCTCAAGTTTCGCTTGAACCAGCTCATTCATGCTTTTCACGTTCTGGAAGGGAGCCATTCCGGTCAACATTTCCAGCAGAATATATCCCAGACTTGCCAGATCAGAGGAGATCGAGTGGGGCGAACCGAGCAACAACTCCGGGGCAGCATATCGCGGAGTCCATGTCGGACGGGAGGGCAAATCGTTCAGGGCGAATGCAGAGCCGAAATCGATAATCTTCGAATCGCCGGTCAATTTCACCATGATGTTGGAAGGCTTCAAATCCGCATGAACGATACCGTGTTCATGCAGGGCAGCCACACCACTGAGACAGTCACGAAGAATGGAAATGGCGACTCCCGGTTTGAACCGAATTCCGTTCCCCTCTCTGGTCGCGATGACGTCATTGATGTATTCCCATGTTTGGGGCGGAACAGTATCTTTAAGACGATTAAACAGGCTGGGCATCATCAAATGGCTCAAGTCGAAACCTTCAACCCATTCCATCATCAGCATTTCGATCCCGCTAGATGTCATCACGTTGTGGATATCAAGAAGATGATCCTGCTGGATGCGTGCCAACTTCATGCCGACACGGGCCAGGCGGGCCATTTCCAGATCATACTGTTCACGGGATTCATAGGGATCGGGGCTGAAAATCTTCAGCGCAAGGCGAAAACTGACATCGTGAGCACCAACCCGATCGGCCAGATACACAACCCCCTGTCCACCGGAGCCGAGTTTTCTGATCAGGCGATAGGTAACCTGCCAACTGACATCGGGCCGTTTCTGAATCTTCCGGAATTGCGCAGAAAGCGGGCCAAGCTCCCTGCTGGAAACGACCCGGAAGCTTTGAGTGGAATCATCAGCAAACCGCTCGTCCATCACCCGCGTGAGGGCTTCGGCATCGACCTGGTTACTGAGGTTCTGGTTACTGAATTCGTCTGTCATAACAGGAAAAACTTTGTCGGAAGTCGTCGGAGTTTGGCTGGAGTCGGCAGGCCAGTTGCTAATCGTAAAACAGGTAGGAGTCGATCTCTTTCACCGTCGATCTTTTTCACCGAAGACACGGCAACGGGCTGATTGTTCGTTTGATTTGTTCGTTTGATTTGTTCGCTCAATACTGCTGAATATTTCCTGCCATACAGAAGATGGATTGTTACATCACTTGATCATCACTGGATCATCGAACAAAGATCGCAACCCGATGCCGACATGCCCCGATGCCGACATGCGAAGTTGAACAGATCGGAAATAGGGGACAGAGCGGGAGAGTCTGTTTAATCAATTCCTTTTTGTCAACCAGAGTTTACTGTTTGGGCTTTGCTGCCTGTCGGTCAGGCGGGAATGAATGAAGATGTTTTGTTTTTTTCATGACAACATAATT
>JALTOP010000156.1:0-21034 GCA_027000105.1 Planctomycetaceae bacterium
GACAAAGTGGCGAGCCAGTTGCCGCCGTCAGCCTGACGGCGGAAGACGTGGAAAAGAAAGGTTCCGATTTCGTCCTGAAAGCCGATCCTTCGATTGTGGTTGTTTCACGCGCCCACAAAATGTCAAAATCGCGGGGCAATGTCATCAATCCCGATGCAGTCGTCGATTCCTACGGAGCCGATGCGCTTCGCTTGTACGAAATGTTTATGGGGCCGCTCGAACAGACCAAACCGTGGAGCATGTCCGGCGTCGAAGGTGTTTATCGTTTTCTCAGCCGTGTCTGGCGGATGGTCGTTGATGAAAAAAATGACGAACAGGTAACGCTGGCACCGACAGTCAAGGATGTCGAACCGAACGAAAGCCAGCTTCGCATTCTGCACAAAACGATCAAGGCAGTCAGTGAAGATATCGAGAAACTTTCCTTCAACACCGCAATCAGCAGGATGATGGAATTCACCAACGAAATGAGCGGGCAGAAAACAATCCCTGTTTCGATCATGAAAGATTTCGTGCTGCTGCTCAGTCCGTTCGCTCCACACATTGCAGAGGAACTGTGGGAATTGCTCGGCTCCAACGAAAGCCTTGCTTATGCAGCCTGGCCAGAATATGATGAATCGAAACTGGTCGAAAGCGAGATTGAAATTCCGGTTCAGGTGAACGGCAAATTGCGGGCGAAAATAAAAGTCCCGGCTGATGCCGATCAAAAAACGATGGAACAGGCCGCCAGGGAAGACACGAACGTGAAAAACCATCTGGAGGGGAAACAGATTGTCAAAACAATTTGCATTCCCAAACGAATGGTCAATTTTGTTGTCAAGGGGTGAGCCAATGTGGCACTAACTCTGGAGAGCGGAAGCCGACATCGCAAACCGTTGCCTGGCCGGCACATCATTCAAAAGGCAGGGCACGGTCTTTCAGGAGAAAAAGAAGCCTGTGCCATTTCAATTCACATCATTCAGTTCACATTGCACCCGTAGCTCAGCAGGATAGAGCGATGGTTTCCTAAACCATAGGTCGTGGGTTCGAATCCCGCCGGGTGTATTTGCAACCTGTTCTCTTCCAGCAGATTACACAACATATTGCCAGTCATTATGCTCGCCGGGTCGGCAAAAGATGGTCGCTAATTTTTCTGAGGCAACATTTTACATGACGGGAAACTACGGGAAACTAATGAATATCAAATCGCTGTTGATTTCAGTCATTGCGTTTTACTGCCTGTTGGGAGAAATCACGTCATCTGTTTTTGCCGGGTCGGAGCGAACGTCCCGGCCCAATTTTATTTTCATTTTTTGCGACAATCTCGGTTATGGCGATATCGAGCCGTTCGGGTCGACATTGCATAGAACGCCACATTTGAATCAGTTGGCGAGAAACGGTCGAAAGTTTACTCACTGCTATTCCGCCAGCGGGGTCTGTACTCCTTCTCGGGCTGCCCTGATGACCGGTTGCTATCCCAAACGGATCAGCATGACGGTGACCGATGGCTGGGTTTTGCGTCCTGTTTCGCAATTTGGTCTTAATCCGGACGAATTGACGATTGCGGAGTTATTGAAACAGGCCGGTTATGCAACATCGATCTTTGGCAAATGGCACCTGGGAGACCAGCCGGAATTTCTGCCGAACGCCCAGGGATTCGACTATTTCATGGGGATTCCCTACAGCGACGATATGACACCCCGGCCGGGTACAAACTGGCCGCCGCTGCCGTTGATGGAAAATAACCGGGTTCTGGAAGCACCTTGTGACCGCAATATGCTGGCTCAGCGATTGACCAAAGCAGCGTGCAAGTGGATCGTCGAAAAAAAAGAGGAACCGTTTTTTCTTTACTTCCCGCAGTGTATGCCAGGCAGCACACGGGCTCCATTTTCCAGTGAGGCGTTTCGCGGCAAATCGAAAAACGGTCCCTGGGGAGACTCCGTCGAAGAAATAGACTGGTCGCTCGGCGAAATTGTCCGCACATTAAAGGAAACCGGGCTAACCGAAAAAACGCTTATTGTCTGGACATCGGACAATGGTGCTCCGCGCAGAAATCCGGTTCAGGGAAGCAATAAACCACTGGCTGGCTGGGGCTACACAACTTCCGAAGGAGGGATGCGCGTTCCCTGTATCATGAGTTGGCCCGGCCAAATTGAGGCGGGAACCGAATGCGCAAAACTCTGCACCATGATGGATTTTCTTCCCACTTTCGCCGCGATAACAAAAACACCTCTCCCCCAGGACCGGATCATCGACGGAAAAAATATCGAATCACTCATGTTTGGTCGATGTGAAAAAAGTCCCTATGAGGCCTTCTACTATTACCAGAAATATCAACTGCAGGCGGTTCGCTCCGGCCCATGGAAACTGAATTTGGCACTGCCGTATCTCGTTGTCGGCTCCAACACCAAAGGAAAACCTCGACCGGCAAGTTTATACAATCTCGTCGATGATCCGACCGAACAGAACAATGTCATCAAACAGCACCCGGATATTGTAGCGAGGCTGGAAAAGCTCGCAGACAAAGCGAGAGAAACATTAGGCGATATCGATCGCAAAGGAACCGAAGTCCGCCCTCACGGTGTGCATAAAAATCCGAAGCCGATTTTGAAACATTGATGGGAAAACCGATTTCACAGACTGTTTTCAATGGGCATCCCCGAAGAGAAACCAACTGGAAAGAACCGTTCAACAAACAGGTTGAAAGCCTTTGCGATTGCCCTCGGCGGTCTTGTCGAAGCCTGGAAGTCGGAACTGCACCTCCAAATACAGACTATCATCGCAATCGTTGCTATTCTTATGGGGTTCTGGTTGCGCATCACTCTGACAGAATGGTGCCTGGTGGTGTTGTCGATTTCGCTTGTCCTCTCGGCGGAGTTGATCAACACGGCGATTGAAAAAACGCTGGACCGCATTGGCGAAGAAATTCATCCACTGACAAAATCGGCCAAGGACATCGCGGCTGCCGCCGTCCTTGTCTGTGCCTGCGGGGCGGCGACTGTCGGCCTGCTCGTTTTTCTGCCCCGACTACTTGAACGGTTCTGAGTGGAGAAGCCTTTTCCCGCTTTTCATTGTTCAATCACCCGACATTTCCGCAAACACCTGACAGCAATCAGCCTCTTTCTGCTTGCAACACTTTTTCAGGGCGGCCTTCAACACGGTCTGGACATGCTTCAAATCTTCCAGTTGTTTTTCGACATCGTCGAGTCGTTCTGTGATCAACTTTTTGACATCTCCACAGGCAGGCTTCTTACCGGTTTTTTCTGCCAGCAGCACCTTCACATTCTCAAGTGTAAAACCCATCGATTGAGCCGACTTGATAAATTTCATTTTTTCCAACGAGCGTTCGCCATACAGACGGTAGTTTCCATCGCTGCGTCCTTCCGGTTGCACCAACCCGATTCGTTCATAATAACGGATGGTGGTCACTGGCACGCCGACCATCCTGGCCAATTGACTGATCGTGAATCGTGACGCTGCTCTCATTTCGAATCAGTCCTCATCAAATCTGCTACTGCTCGAAAAAGTAATGCCCAATTACGTGATATCCCGTTCCGATAACCCACCTTTCACTCGCAAGCCAACTTCTTGCCGCGGCAGTCTGTCCCCGCCAATGCGTACACAAAAAATTCAGTAAAATCCTGAAACCGGCCTTGACCTTACACTCAAATGCAAGGTCGATAATAGACCAAACAGGAAGCAATTTCAAAATCTTTTCCAAAACCTTTGTGTACAGCGAATGGAATAATGAACGCCGAAACCAACAGCCATCAAAGAATTGTGTGCCCCAATTGTGGAAAAAAGGGGAAAAAAGTATCTCCCGTCACTGTATCAGCTTTACTGAAGGATGAGTTTGCGCAGTCGTTTCCGAGTCCGCAAGAAGCTGGTGATTGTTGCCATTCAAAACAGGGCGGATGTGCGAATAACAAAAAAGAGACCAACTGGCGATTTTGCGATTCAAAAGAATGTGATGTGGTCTATTTCTCGGAAATTGATGACACGGTCTTTCACAAATCGCAATTGCGTGTTGCTGTTGGAGTGAAAGAAACAGAGGGTGAGCGCCCGCTCTGTTATTGTTTCGGGCACTCAATCGCCAGTATCAAGGAGGAACTGGTCTCAAAAGGACATAGCGATGTCCCCGAAGATATCCGTGTTAAAATGAAAAATCCCGGTTGCCATTGCGAAACAAGCAACCCTTCCGGTTCGTGCTGCCTGGGTAATGTGGCCAGGGGAATTCAGATCGCAAAAGACGAATTGGGCATGGAAGAAACTGCCCAAACGGTTCCTGCCTCATCTTCCGGTACGACATCATCCGGTGACAGAGCGGAAAAAATCGCCAAGGCCGGGGCAGTTGTTTCTGCAATTCTTGCATCCAGTTGTTGCTGGTTACCTTTGTTGTTGTTGGCGGTGGGGGTCTCCGGGGCGGGCATCGCATCGGCATTGGAAGCCTATCGGACACTTTTTATGGGGACAACCTTTGTTTTTCTGGGAGCGGCTTTCTATTTCACCTATCGCCCCCAGAAATCATCAACCGCTGCTGGGCATGGTTCCTGTGCAACAGGTTCGCAGGAAGCAGAAGACTGTTGTTCTCCTGCCGGCGGCAAGTTCAGCATGATGTCGATGAATAAGGTGATGTTGTGGGTTGTTACCGCAATGGCTGTCGCCTTCCTGCTATTTCCCAATTATGACTCGGCGATCATTGGCAGTGGGACTGAAACTGTCAGCGAGAACATGAAACAATCCGTATTCAAAATTGAGGGCATGGGTTGCGAGGGCTGCGCGGCTGCCGTCGCGACCGCCATCCGTTCCGTGCCCGCGGTACAGGCTGTTGATGTCAGTTATGAAAAACAGCAGGCGATTGTCGGCAGTGAAATCTGCTGTCCTGTTCCCAAGAATGAAATTCTCTCCGCCCTTTCGAAAGCGGGTTACACCGGAACACTTCTTGAAACAGCCGAAGAGAAAGCCTCACCCGATTCGCGCAAATGAGATGAAAACCGGTCGCTGCCAATCCTGCGAATCCGCGCGAATCTGCACTACCTGCCAATTTCATTAAACCTCATTTGAATACTGATACCTCTTTCACAAACATTTCACGAACGGGGGGAGACTGCCCATCGCTATGTAAACTGTTGTACAGAAGTCTTGTGTGAGGCACGATAAACCGGAATCGAGCGTGTAAATTAAACCAGTAAGGCAATTTTCCTGAAGCTGAGCAAAAGTAAATATTCATTTTGCAGGATCTGGCGGAGGCAGGTATCATATGCAGTGACGAGGGATTTTTTGAAATTGATGTTTGAGAGGAAGCATTCGCGATGAGCTCCTATGAAACGCAGAAACAGGAAGCGATGCAGCTGATCAAACAGGGGCGATTTGAGGAAGCATTGGACGTTCTGGAAGCGATTATTTCCGGGTACGGGGCAGAGATCGAGCTTCTGGACATGCAGGGAATGTGTTTCTTTCGCTTGGGGCGATACGAACAGGCGGCTGCCTGTTATGCACAGGAAGCGGAACTCGATCCCAAGAACGCGACGCCGCTGACAAACCTGGGGGCCGTCTATAACAGGATGAAGCGTCCGGCAGAAGCATTGGAGGCGTTACGCAAAGCGATCCATCGGGACAAGAAGAAGGTCGATGCCTATTACAATATGGGAATTGCCCATCGACAGGCGGGTGATTATTCTCTTGCGATTTCCGCATACAAGGAAGCGATCAAAATCAACCCGCAGTTCGAGCAGGCACATTTGAATATCGCGAATGTGTATCTGGAACAGAAAAATACGGCAATGGCGACAACCCACTATCAAACAGCCCTGACAATCAATCCCGATCTCGATTCTGCCAAACGTGGATTGAAAAAAACAAAAGAGCTCGAACTGGAAAAGAAGTTGCGGAACAACCCGTTTGGCCGTCTGGTCGATCCGTCCCAATTGGCGCACAAGAAAAGCGCCTCTGCGATCAGGCCGATGACCGAGGCTGAACGGGACAAGGATCGCAAAGAGGTGATTCGCCTGGTCAAAGGCATTCGCAATTCGGCTCGGCACGTAGCCGAAGAAATCCACGAAAAAATGGAACCGGCTTTACTGGCGTTGACACGAGCCGTCATTGATGGAGAACAGCATCCCGAGTTGATTGTGGAAACGCATGAAGCCTTTCGCAACGAACTCCCCCGGTTCGAAGAAGGGCATCGCTATCTCAAACGAAGTGTTCTCGAACTACGTGGACACGAAGAGGTCATGAACACACCGGAGATCGACCTGCCGGAATAAACCGGAACAAAAAAGTTTCCCGATTCGATTCGCCCCCGTTGGAAAAGGATTTCCCATGCGGTATCGCTTACAGTTGATACGACCCGTGCTGACTCTCGCCGCTATTTTTTGCGTTTTACCGGTCGCGCTCTCGCAAGAAACAGCATCACAGGAGACGGGAGTTTCCGGAACTGAAACAGTCGGGCAGGATCAATACGTCGCAAGTTATTTGCGCAGTCTGCAGGAAGATGCCGCTCTTCATGATTTGACTTTTGTCGGAACAAAAATCGGGTACGCCGTCGGAGACCACGGGACGATTCGCAAAACCGAAGATGGCGGAACAACCTGGTACTTCCTCGATTCGCCGATTGATTCGAATTGGCAATCGCTCTGTTTTCTCACTGACCGCATCGGCTGGATTGCAGGCGGTCAAGTCGGTTTGAATGGATTGACAACTCGTGGCGTGATCCTGCATACCAAAGACGGAGGGCAGAGTTGGGAAACGATAACCCCCCAAGATGTGGGAATGATCTATCACGTGCAGTTCTTCGGTTTCCAACAGGGGGTTGTTTGTGGCGAATCGACAACCACGGGGATATCCGGTATTTGGCAGACATCGGATGGCGGAAAAAGCTGGCATGTGGTTGAATCTTCCCATCGAAATAATTGGCGATGCGCCGATTTCGCTTCACCAACAAGTGGAGTGGTTGCGGGTTCTCGCGGGCAAGTCGGCATGCTTGGCGGAACGCGCCTGATTAACGATACGTCGTTGAATTTTGGCCTCAAGGGAGTGCATGACCTCACAATCGACCAGGGGGCTCGCGGATGGCTGGTTGGAGATGGCGGACTGGTACGGTATTCTCCCGGCGGTGCCAGTTGGCAGGAACCAGCGGGCGATTTACCTGCCGATCTATCGACGCTATTCGATTTCCGAGCGGTGGCGACTCACGAAAACTCCGTCTGGATTGCGGGGCATCCCGGTTCTGCCATCTGGTATTCTCACGACAACGGTAAGAGCTGGAACCACTCACCGACTGGCATCACGATCCCGATAAACGCGATTCACTTTTCGGATTCCCGTAATGGCTGGGCTGCCTGTGAATTCGGGATCATTCTGAAAACGGCTGATGGAGGACAAAGCTGGCAAAATAGCATGAATCAATCACGCCGACTCGCCCTGTTACAATTTACGACCGGGATGAATTCTGCTTCCTACTGTCTGACCGCCCGATACGGCGGGCATCACGGTTACCGTGTTGGAATAATCAACTATTGTCGTGAAGACCAAAGTGGAGAAGATCGCGCAGTGGTATCCGACGATCTTCGGCAGTATCAGGCCGTTGTTCAGACCGGCGGAAGCGTCAGTGCGATCGACTGGGCATTGCCGCTCGATATTCCCGGGTTATCGGACAATCGGAACCTGCTCATCAAACGCTGGAATGCCGCCACCGACGGTCAGCTGTCTGAAATTGTCCTTTCGCATCTGGTACGGGATTTACGATGTTACCGCCCGAGTGTTGTGGTCATCGACCAGCCTGAGCCCGAAAACCAGGCACAGTTGCTGTTCCACAAAGCGGTACAAAATGCGGTTCGATCCGCAGGTGACCCGACATGGATGATCGCCCAGAAGCAGTACGCCTTTCTCTCCCCCTGGCAGGTGCCCCGCCTGTTCGAGCGAAGTCGCAACGGACAGGGAGGTGATATCGTTCTTGATACGAATCAATATATGCCCGCATTGAATCAGTCGGTGCGCATGGCGGCCGGGCCTGCGTACCAGATGGTACAGGGTTCGATCAACAACCTCCCTTTCTCGGAAAGTTTTTCCATTTCGCAGACAACGCCGCTTCCCGGTCAGTTACTCTTGTCAGACTTGTTCACTGGAATTGTGCTTGGCCCCGGGAGTGATGCCCGCCGGCGTTTCCTGATTATGTCGCATCCGGATCAACAGCGGGGAGAGTCGATCGCGCGAAAACAGCGTAACTACGCCGCTTTGACACGTCAGCGATTTTCCGACGAATTACAGGCCAGTCAGATGATTGCCCAATTGGACGATGTGATTTCAGGATCGCCGCCAAGACAGGCAGTGCTGCAGTTGCTGGAGATCGCCGATCAATATCGAAAGAATTCAAAATGGGATTACTACGAAACTGTCCTGATGCAAATTCTGCAGTCGTTCCCTCAGGAGCCGTTAAGCAGCACCGCGTCGGTACAGTTGATTCAGCTTTGGTCGTCTCGGGAATTGAACCTGCGACGATTGAGCAATCTTCGAACAGGATCAGTCAAGCAGGCTGTTGATATCAATCGGACACGCGACAACTTCAATCAGATTTTACAGGCCAGTCGCGAAGATCCGGAAGCGATTCCGGAAACGGTTAATCCTGCTATCGAATCTGCAGATCTCAATCTGCCGTTGAGCCAGGGATCCGCACAGGAAAAAACTGCCCGGAACAGAACCTGGCAGGATCGGGCGATTGCAACCTTCGAGCATCTCAGGAAAACGTCGCCGGAGGTTGCAGCCAGCCCGGACGTGCTGCTCCCAATGGCAGCCATTTTTCGTGAACGGGCGGCGATGCGTGCTGCAGACGATATCTACCGCCCATTTATCAGCGAGAAAGGGACTTCCTCCCTGCAACAGATTGCAGCCAGAGAATTCTATTTACGCAGTGGCACCGGGATTCCACCAGGTGAATATCTCGCCTGCAAACAGGCCCACGAACCACCATATTTGGACGGGCTGCTTTCTGATGAGTGCTGGCAAAATGCGGAGGAAATTCGATTACAAAAGGGAAGCCGACTGGTGACGGATTCGCTGGCGGCAATCGTCCTGCTTACTTATGACACGGAGTATCTTTACATCGCGGCGAGTTGTCCCCGGCATCCTGATTTGCCAGACGATCTCCCAACACGCGGTGCGAGAAAATATGATGCGTCCATCGACCACTTCGACCGTTTGCAAATTTGCCTGGATATCAATCGCGACTACTGCTCCAGCTATCGGCTTGAAGTTGATCAGCGGGGTTTGACCCGCGATAGTTGCGCAGGAGACTTCAGTTGGAACCCGAAGTGGTATGTTGCCTGCGAAGGGGATCAGTCTCACTGGAGAGTTGAACTCGCCATCCCACTTCAGGAACTGCTTGGCGAGACCCCACTCGAACCCGGAGACGCTTTCGCCATTTCACTCAGCCGTATTCTCCCGGCTATCGGCGTCCAAAGCTGGGGAAATCAAAAGACGGAGCAGCCAACCCGTAGCTCGATGGGAATCGTCCAGTTCAAGTAAACTGGCTTCTGCCGCCATCCCGTTATAGATCTTCATCCCGTGTAAGCCGATCTCTCACGTCACTCCCAACAGTTAAACCTGTAGCTATTCGACAAGGCGGCCAGGGACGCCTTTCTCGGCCTGGAAGTGTTTGGGTTCGCCGATGCTGTATTCGCCGAAGTGGAAGATGCTGGCGGCCAGTGCGGCGTCGGCTTTGCCTGCGGTGACCGCTTCAAACATATGCTCGGGAGAACCACAACCGCCACTGGCGACAACGGGAATACCAACCGCTTCGGCGACCGCGGATGTGATTTCGATATCGAACCCATCCTTCGTGCCGTCGGCGTCCATCGAAGTCAGAACGATTTCTCCAGCCCCCAACTCCTCGACTTTTCTCGCCCACTCAACCGCTTGCAGTCCGGTGGGAATTCTGCCGCCGTTGATGTGAACATCCCAGAACTCTTTGCCGTCTTTCTGAATCCGTTTCGGATCGATATTCACCACAATGCACTGGCTGCCGAACCGTAACGCCGCCTGCCTGACGAACTCCGGATTTTTCACCGCTGCGGAATTGATCGAAACTTTATCGCAGCCCGATTCCAACAGCGTACGGATATCCTCGACCGTGCGAATCCCTCCGCCAACGGTCAGCGGCATGAAAATGACTTCCGATGTCCGCTTCACGACATCGAGAATGATCTCCCGTTTTTCGTGCGAGGCGGTGATGTCCAGAAAGACGAGTTCATCCGCTCCCTCCCGTTCATACCGCGATGCAATTTCAACCGGGTCGCCCGCATCACGCAGGTTCAGAAAGTTGACTCCCTTCACGACGCGCCCACCGTGAACATCAAGGCAAGGAATAATTCGTTTGGCAAGCATGGAAAACTCACATCGTACTGCAAGCAGCAATGGACAGATAACGTTTCAGGTAACCACACAGAACGATTTTTCACAGGGTGCACTACAACAGACCGAACACGGTGCGCATTTCAACTGTGCGTAATCCAAGGTGTGTCGAGACGCACCCCGCCTCCCGACACACCTATACTACTAACGATTAAAGTTTACGAACGCTGCGAAAACTTTTGAAATTCCCATTTTGGTTATGGCGGTCAGAGCAGACCAGCCGTACTGGGTAATCGTGGAAAATCAGGCTTGGCAGCGACTGTATGACAGCCCCGCCAGCTACAACACTAGGAAATCGTGCCGCCGTAGATGGCAGTGTCTCCCAGAATTTCTTCGATACGCAGCAACTGGTTGTACTTGCAAATGCGATCGGTTCGGCTGGCAGAGCCGGTTTTGATCTGACCGGTTCCGAGAGCGACAGCCAGATCGGCAATCGTCGTATCTTCGGTTTCACCGGAACGATGGCTCATCACAGCGGTGTATTTGTTGCGGTAAGCCAGGTTGACCGCTTCGACTGTTTCAGTCAACGTACCGATCTGATTCACTTTAATCAGAATACTGTTGGCAATTCCCTTGTCGATACCGTTCTGCAATCGTTCGCAGTTGGTGACGAACAGGTCGTCGCCGACCAGCTGGCATTTCCCTTCGAGCGCTTTGGTCAATTGAATCCAGCCGTCCCAGTCATCTTCATCGAGACCATCTTCAATCGAGCAGATCGGATATTTATCTGCCCAACTGGCGAGCAGTTCCGAGTAGGCAGAGGAATCGTACGTCTTGCCTTCCATCGTGTAAACTTTTTTCTCGGCATCGTAAAATTCACTCGCCGCACAATCGAGAGCAATCTTCACCTGTTCGCCCGGTTGGTAGCCTGCCTTTTCGATGGCGGTCAGAATCGTTTCGATCGCCTCCTGCGAGTTCGGCAAGTCGGGAGCAAACCCTCCTTCATCGCCAACTGCGGTACTCATCCCTTTATCAGCGAGGACTTTTTTCAGAGCGTGGAAAGTTTCAGCCCCGCAGCGCAGAGCATCCCGGAAACAACTAAAACCGAGCGGCATGATCATGAATTCCTGGATGCTGATTCCGTTGTTGGCATGTTCGCCCCCATTGATAATGTTCATCATCGGAGCCGGCAAACGGTTTGCCGTCGGGCCACCCAGATAACGGAATAACGGAAGATCGCAGGAGCGGGCAGCCGCGTGGGCCGCTGCCATCGAGCAGGCAAGAATCGCGTTCGCCCCAAGTCGGGATTTGTTTTCGGTACCGTCGCAGGCAATCATCGCCTGATCAATCGCAACCTGATCGGTCACGTCCATGTCGTACAGGAGATCTGCAATTTCGCCATTCACATTTTGAACGGCATTCAAAACAGACTTGCCGAGATAGACCGATTTATCGCCATCGCGCAACTCGCAGGCTTCGTGAGTTCCGGTACTCGCTCCGCTGGGAACCGCTGCCCGTCCGACTGTGCCATCTTCCAATTCGAGATCGACCTCGACCGTTGGATTCCCCCGGCTGTCCAAAATCTGCCTCGCATACAACCCCGTAATTGCCATCCCCATCAAACCGACTCCTCTATTACAACAAAAATAACCTCGAAAAAATGACCTCGAAACATCATCACGATACAACCGGTCTCCACCTCCCGAATCGATGTGGAACCTTATTCGGCGTTTTTCAATAACGAAACGCCTGAAGCATCACCCATCAATTGCTGCCTGCAACACCTGCGTTTGTACCACGCAGTGGGGAAAACATCTATCCTACCGAAGCCGATTTCATGATTTCTCGCCTAAACAAAGGCGTAAAAATCCATTGATGCGTCTGGGTTATCGATTTTTCGACCGCGAGCTTCGCCAATAATAAATCGCCGTGGCGACCAAAAATCCCCCCACAACAACAGGCAAATAGTGGTACGGTTCGACCAGATAATGCAGCCAGGAATCAGCCATTTGTGGATTCCCGTGCCCCGGGTGTGCATGGAGCGTTCCGGCAGAGACGGCAGAGATCAATAAAATTAAAATGAAGTGGGAAATTTTTTTCATGAGAGATTGAGATTCATTGAACAAAAAGTTTGGTTTACCTCGGAGGGCCCAGTACGGCTGGTTTGTTTTGACCGTCGTAACCAAACTGAGATTTTCAAAAGTTTTCGCACCGTTCGTAAACTTTAACCGTCAGTAAAGCAGAGCTCCGCAGACGTTTATTCCGGGAAATTATTGACCAATCGCTTTATGCCATCCTTAAGCCTCGTCACATTAAAGTTGATCAAAAAAAACAACCTGGATTTTACTCAACTTCAGATACGCGAGGAGCTGTGCATTGTACAGTGGAATCATTTTTTCCACCGATTTCAACTCAACAATAACCGATTGGGCAACCAGTAAATCAACACGATAACCGGCATCCAATACGATCTCGTTGTATTGAATCGGTAGTGACACTTGCCTTTCTGATCGAAGGCCTCGGCAACGAAGTTCGTGAGCCAAGCAAATTTCGTAGGTAGATTCGAGCGAGCCAGGCCCCAAAACAGAATGTACCTTCATCGCAGCATCAACAATTTCTCCCGTAATTTTATTGATTTCCATCTCTTCCTCTGCGACTCTCTGCGTTCTCCGCGGTAAAGAAAAAACGGTCTCAGAGTGCGCGTTTCGTCGCAATCTGCACAGGATTACAAGGCCCGATAAAGATCATGTTCCTGAATATACCGTTCTACCGCGCGAGGTGTAAGGAAACGGATGGAGCGTTTTTCGGAAATTCGCGAACGCAAATCACGAGCGGAAATCCCGATCTGCGGCATATCCAGAATCTCTACGGAACGCTGGATGGAATCCGGCAGATGGTTCACGACTTCTCGCAGGTCTTCACTGGAGTTGCTATCTCGATTCACGGCGACAATTTTTGCCAGCTGTGCGATTCGCTGCGGCTGCTTCCAGTTCGGCAGATCGATCAGCGAATCGGCCCCCATCAGAAAATGCAATTCCGCTTCCGGAAGCTGCTCTGTTATTTCAGCAAGAGTTTCGACAGTGAAGCTGGTTCCTTGCCGGTTCAGTTCACGTTGATCAACCACAAATTCCGGATATCCGGCCGTTGCCAATTCGAGCATTTCGACCCGATGCTTTCCCGTTGAAATGGACTGATCCCGTTTGTGAGGCGGCGAATAGGCAGGCAGAAAACGAACCTCATCCAACCGGCAAGCCTCGCGAGCCGTTTCCGCCAGGATTAAATGTCCGTAATGAACCGGATCGAATGTCCCGCCAAAGATGCCCAGTTTCATTGGCTATTCCCTCATTCAGGCTTTCCGGCCTGAGAAAATATCCCCGAAAACAGTTTTCATACTTCCGTGCAAAAGTGGCAGGATATTATCAGCACGAGAAAAAAATAGGAACCATCCAGCAAAAAAAGCATAAGGATTTGGAAGGGCCAGCACTGGAAGGAATAGCGCTTCTCAAAGCTCGGTAACAATAATGTTCAGCAACAACAATGAAAGCGGCAGGGCGCCAGCCCTCCGGTATTTCTGTTATCGCTTGAGCATCATCGAACATGATCATTACCAGGCGGCTTGTGTCGTTCCGCTCACTATGCCAGGCCGTTCGAAAGCGAAATCAGCACGGATGTTTTCATGACATGCAGTCACCTCGAGCAACGCCAGCTACTGCAACCACCGCGCAGCAGAAAACAGCGTGGCAAGATCCCCTCAAAGCTCAAAGCTCTTCTTGCCACACTGAATTTCATGCTGGCCCGTACGACCGTATTATTTCGATCGAAGCAAGTTCACCGCCGAAGCAGAAAACCTCTCCGCACACCCAAAGCATAGGTCACAAAATGAATGAAGCAAATAAATTTTGGCTCTCTTTGATCAAACAGCATTTTCCCGGCTGATACGTTGTTGATGCGTTTCACGTGAAACTTTTTCCAAACCCGTCCCCGCCGTACAAATCATCTGCGAACCTGAACACATCTTCGGATGTCAATAAAGTCGATAAAACCGGAGAGCGTTGGTGAAATTCATTTTTGAGCAATCTGTAAAACGCGAAAGGGATCGGGCAGGGTTCATTTTGCAGAAAGTGCTCAAATTTTCGAATTCGGTGCTGTTTACAAATAGTGACGCATATCTTACACTTTGCGGACTTAAACGGGGCGTAGCTCAGCTTGGTAGAGCGCCTGCTTTGGGAGCAGGAGGTCGCACGTTCAACTCGTGTCGCCCCGACTCGCTTTTATCTTACGGGCATTTCACGCACAGCCTGTTCTCGCTTTCTGGAGGTTGCCTATTTGCTGACAGTCCTGCCACACACTCAGCATAATTGCCGGGAACAGGGCATCGGCGATGACAGGAAATCAGCCGGCAAATCTGCTCACTCCTTGCCGTTTTTCCGTTCGCTTTTTTCCGGCAGGCAGCGTTTAAGGGTCATCAGCGAAAACGCAGTGCCGTACGGTTGGTGGTAGTCGTACAAAGGATAGTCCCACCAGGAGCCATCTTTTTCCTGTCGATCGAGCAACAGCTTGGCAATAGCCGCCTGATACGGCAGGCGATTGCCATCGGGAATTTCTTCGATACATAACGCGGCGTAGTAATGGCCGTAGTAGTAAAAGTAACCAGCGACCGAAAACCACGATTCATGCGGTATCGGACGCTTGCGGCCAATATCGAGCCAACCATTTCTGAGAACCAATCGCTTGAGCCATGTTTCGATCACCTGATCGGTAATCTCTTTGCTGCCCCACATTCTTAAAGCGACGTTACAAGCTTGCGAGCGCCCCAGGCTTCCGCCGGGTCTGTTGACCGGATGCATCGGCTTGTTCTTCAGATACTCTCCGTAAAAGTAACTGAAATCTTTTTTCTGTTGGCGATGGATCGCTGCGATTGCCCGTTTGGTGACATCCCGTGGAGGGGCAAAACCGAGTTGCTGGACATCATGAAAGGCGACCAGAACAGTCGCATCAACAAAACTAATGGAGCTGCTCGCCGGCCTTTTGGTTCCCAGGCGAAAATCGTAATAGCCCCAGCCCCCATCAACCGATTCGTAACGGGTCAGCATGTCGAACTGCTGCTCGATCAATTCCTTGATGCGCGATTGCAGGGCTTCGTCTCCCTGATGTCGTCGATACATTTTGGCCAACGCCTGTAATGAGTAAGCATGCCCCCAGACGTTATAAATAGCCGTTTCATTGGCTCGCCGAAGGTAAGGCAATTTTTCGAGGAGCCATTCTTCGGCACGATTGATGGCTGCCGTGCTTTCAGGAAATTCCGTCTCCCATTCAATCAGGGCACTGATGCAAAGTGATGTCGTTGCAATGCCGAACGCGTGATGTGCCCCCGGCACCGGAGCGTAAATATTCAGGCCCTTTGTGCGCGTTGGTGAGCCCCATGAACCATTTTTGTTTTGATCTTTCAGCAGAAAAGCGATCCCTCTTTTACAGGCTGCCTGAACCGCGTTCGGATCAAGTTTCTCGTTCAGAGTCACTTCGGGGAGTTCTTTGGGAGGTTTTGAACTCCCCTCCTTTTTTCCGGTCTGTGGTTCTTTCAATGATTCCTTCGATGAAATCGGCTTCGCAGGAGACTGGGCAAAACTCTGCCCCGTCAGAAAGATCAACACTGAAGCCAGCCAGGCTGCCCCCGTCAGTATTGCTGCATTCCGTTTTGTGAAGCACATAGAGATTTCCTTACTGAGCCGAGGAACATTCGCAACTGGAAAGCTGTCAGTGAAGCTGTCATTAAGCCTGCCGAATTGATATCATACCCGATTGGCAACAGGCACGAAACCGAGAACAGGAAAACGGCGGAGAATCAAACGGGGCTGTTTGTCCAACTTTCCCCAACTGGTGTGACCCCACTGGCGTGTCTTGATGATCCAGAAAGAACCGACTATGCCCGATGAAGCTTCCTACCGCGTTCATGTAACGAAAGATCACCTTGTTTTCAGTGCGGCCCACTTCATTACCTTCAATGGGGATATCTGCGAACGGTTGCACGGTCATAACTGGCGTGTTGCGGTGGAAGTTGCCGGCCCGTTGGATGAAAATCGATATGTATTCGATTTTATCGCCCTGCGCGATGCGACACAAAAGATCGTCGATGAATTGGATCACCGCATGCTGCTGCCTACGCTGCATCAGGCGATTCATGTCACGACCACCCAAAATGAAGTAGAAGTCCGTTTTGAAAACAGACGCTGGATTTTTCCTGCTGAAGACTGCGTACTGCTGCCCGTCATCAATACCACCGCCGAGGAGATCGCCTTCTGGATCGCGAATCGTTTGAGAAAAGAGAAACTCGCCACGGTCGAGCACAGATTGAAATCGCTTTCAGTCGCCGTGGAAGAAAATTTCGGTCAGTGGGCAAAATGCGAAATCGCTTTACACACAGCGTCACACTCTGGATAATCACCGCGGCAAACTTTCGTGAACCAACGGCAACAAACGAACGGCAACAGTAGAACCGGAAACAGAGCGAAGTTTTCCTGTTGCCTGCGTTGGTTCGAATGAGTGACAAGCACGATCCTCTGCATGTTAAACCAGTTGAAATTGTCCGCTGTTCCGATTCATTGGCGGATAGCGAATTATCGAGAGGATCGTAAGCCGCTGCATTAAAGAACCGTTTTACAAAAAAGCATTCTTCACCAGAGTGGAATTCATCCCCTTCTCGTGATTTAATCGCGGAGCTGAACGAAGAATCGAAACTGATGTTGACCATCAAACCGAATCCAGGTCGCAGGAACAGGTAACAAAAACAAAAATCAACAAACAGAACGCACAAACAGAACACCCTGCAGAACACCGAGTGAAAGACCTCTCACATGAGCACCAACATGAGCACCAATCTGATAGAAAGTCTCTTTCAGGAATTGGAACAGATTCCCCTGATCGATCCTCACACGCACATCAACCCGCATTCGGCTGCCTCTGAAACATTGGCTGATATTCTGGGATACCACTACTACACAGAATTGGCGCATTCAGCCGGTTTGCTCAAATCGGCAATCGAGGCGGACGGGATTTCCCCCAGGGAGAAAGTAGCCGCTCTCGTTCCGCAACTGGCTCTGCTGGAAAATACGGCTCAATATCAATGGCTGCTGGTGATGTGCAGAGAGTTTTTCGACTTTCAGGAGGATCGCATCACCGTCGAAAACTGGGAGTCTCTGTACGATGCGGCTGAGGCGAAAATGGCCGATGCAAATTGGGAACAGCAAGTACTCCAACAATCCCGACTCGATCAGGTCTATCTGACAAACGATTTCGATGATCCCCTCACCGGGTTCGACACTTCTTTCTATATCCCCTGTCTGCGAACCGATGATCTTGTTTTTCATTTGACTGATCCCGGCGTGCGTGATCGACTGGCTCGAGCAACCGACCGGGAGATTGGAACGGTTGAACAATTACAATCTGCCATCTCTGATCTGTTTACGCATTTCACTAAAAACAACGCTCGGGCTTGCGCCATTTCCCTGCCCCCCGACTTTTCGCCTGCTCCGATTACCGCCAACTCCATCACCTCCCTCTGGACAAGGCTCAATTCCAATGAGTCACTTGCTGCTGACGAAATTGCCACTCTTTCCCAATTTATCTTCTGGGAACTGGCGAAAAACTGCGAAGCATTCAACCTCCCATTCGATCTGATGATCGGAGTTAATCGAAAAGTGTACGAGGCAGGGGTCTTTCAGGGACAGGATCTATACGACAAACGTACCTCACTCATACAATATAGACAGTTGTTCAACAGCTTCCCGACTGTCACCTTTCCCATCTCGGTACTGACGCACACCAGCAATCAGGAGCTGGTCAGCTATGCCTGGATCTTCCCGAACGTGATCGCCAATGGGCACTGGTGGTATTCCAACACACCGGCCTACATTGAACATGACTGCAGAAGTCGATTGACCGCAATTCCACAATCGAAATATGTAGGATATTACAGTGATATGTACAAATTGGAGTTTGCGCTTCCCAAATTCCGCATGTATCGAAAAATCCTGGCCAAAGTCCTGGCGGAAGATTTTGTGATCGCAAATAGCTGGTCGGAACGAAGAGCCCTGGAACTGGGGAAACGGGTTTTACGTGGAAATGTCGAAAGTATCTTCGGAAAATAGGCGTCTCGTCCCCTGAAAGCGATTTTCATGAAATTTCGCGAAATCGAATTGCGGAAGCGCCGTTTCGAACATTTTTTGAACATTTGGCCGGGAATATGATGAAAAACGGTCGCCTGGGGCCTTTTTGCGTCAAATTCTCCCTTGAAATGCCCTGTTTTCCCCTTTTCTTATCAGGGGTTCATCGTTACTATCCTGCGATATTAAGTAGTATGGGTCGGAGATAGTTCGATCATATCTTCTTGAGATTCATTGAAACTTCCGCTTTTGGAATGCCGCGAATAGGGAATGATCGGTTGATGGTTCCTCCTGCCGACGCGGCATCGAACCCTTTTTTCAGGCTCTCGGCGTCCTGATTGTTGTCACCTAAAGTGCATTTTCGTTTACGGTATCATGAAAAACCTCGACAAAGTACGAAACATTGGAATTTCCGCCCACATCGATTCGGGTAAAACGACTCTCACCGAACGAATCCTGTATTATTCAGGACGAACCTACAAAATTGGTGATGTCAAGGATGGGGCAGATGGTGCCGTGATGGATCACATGGAACTTGAACGTGAACGCGGAATTACCATTACCTCCGCCGCGACCCAGGTAAACTGGAACGATCATATCGTGAACGTGATCGATACACCGGGGCACGTCGATTTCACTGTAGAAGTGGAACGTTCATTACGAGTTCTTGACGGAGCCGTTCTCGTACTCTGTTCGGTTGGTGGGGTGCAGTCACAATCGTTGACTGTCGACCGCCAGATGAAACGGTACAAAGTTCCACGAATTGCTTTTATCAATAAGTGTGACCGTACCGGTGCAAATCCGGATTCCGTCATCCAGCAGATTGAGGAAAAACTGGGAGTTACTCCGGTTCCTCTACAAATTCCGATCGGTCTGGAAAGTGCCCACGAGGGAGTTGTCGATCTGATCTCGATGCGTGCAGTCTATTTCGAAGGCGATAAAGGGGAAAATGTCGTCTACAAGGAGATTCCCGCCGAGTTGCAGGAGAAGGCGAAGGAGGCTCGTGCTCACATGCTCGAACAGCTTTCCCTGTTTGATGACGATTTGATGGAAGCTCTGCTGGAAGAGCAGGATTTTCCGGAAGAGAAGATTCACGCCATCATCCGTGAAACGACTCTCCGGCAGGACATCACGCCTGTCATGATGGGCTCAGCCTTCAAAAACAAGGGGGTACAGGAACTCCTCGATGCCATCGTGCGTTATCTTCCCAGCCCGAAAGAGCGTGAAATTACCGCTATTGACGTTGATCAATTGAACAAGGCGGAAAAAGAATCGGAAACACATCACCATATTGATCCGGAGCAATTCAAGGTTCCCTTGACACCTGATGATTCCAAGCCGCTTGTCTGCATGGCTTTCAAAACGGTCATGGAGCAATTTGGCCAGTTGACCTACACGCGAATCTATCAGGGGACGATCAAAAAAGGCGAATCGTACCGCAATGCCCGAACCAGTAAAATGGTTCGTTTCGGTCGGATTGTGCGCATGCATGCAAACGATCGCGAAGATGTAGATGAAGCTGGTGCGGGTGATATTGTTGCGTTGGTCGGCGTTGATTGTGCGTCCGGGGATACCTTCTGCGGAGGTGACGCCAATTACGCCCTGGAAAACATCTACGTCCCCGAAGCGGTGATTCGTCTTTCCATCGAACCAGCCGAAAGAGACGGGGCGGACAAGCTGGCCAAAGCGCTGGAGCGGTTCCGCAGGGAAGACCCGACCTTCCACGTGATGACGGACGAAGAAACCGGGCAGACCATCATCGCCGGAATGGGGCAACTCCACCTGGATGTCTATATTGAACGGATCAGGCGGGAGTACAAGTGCGAAACAGTGGTTGGAGAGCCGCGCGTTGCCTACAAGGAAACTCCGAGCAGGCCGGCTGAATACAATTACAAGCACAAAAAGCAGACCGGGGGATCCGGACAATACGCTCATGTCGTTGGCAAAATGGATGTTCTGCCGGAAGATTCGGACGAACCCTATCTGTTCCACAACAACATCACAGGAGGGCGTATCCCCAAGGAATACATCGGCTCGATCGACGCCGGCTTCCAAAGAGCGTTGGAGAAAGGGCCGCTTTGCGAATGTGAAGTGGTGGGGGTCGAAATGTTTCTGGAGGATGGATCTTTCCATGATGTCGACTCCTCGGAAATGGCCTTCAAAACGTGTGCCTTCGACTGTTTGAGAAAACTGCTCAAGGAAGAAGCTCAAATGGTCTTGCTGGAACCGATCATGACGCTCGATATCGAGGCTCCCGATGAATTCCAGGGAGCGATCACCGGCCACCTTTCCAGTAAGCGGGGGATTGTGACGCAGTCGGAAACTCGTAGCATGAACTGCTATATTGTTGCAGAAGTTCCGCTGGCTTCCATGTTCGATTACGCCAACGAATTGCGTTCAATGACACAGGGCAAGGGGGGCTTCAGCATGGAGTTTTGCCGTTATGCCCGCTGTCCGAAGAATATCCAGGACGAAGTGGTCGAACGACGACGCAAAGAATTGGAAGAACGCCGAAAAAAATAACAGGGTTGTCAAACTGACCGATTGGAAAG
>JALTOP010000156.1:21044-21475 GCA_027000105.1 Planctomycetaceae bacterium
CAGACTCGTTCATCAAATCGAAACGGCTTGTCTGTGGGAAGCGGAAGCCCCCAAAGCCGGCAACGTCCACCCTGATGCCTCGTTCGACGATCTGACTCACGATGATTTTGTCCGCTCGGCTCGCATTACCGCCTTCATGCTTTCCCGAATCGACACACGGGGAGTTTCACAATCTATTTTGGACGCTGTTCGTGCCGTACGGTTGCAGGTGGGGAAAAACACCAACCTCGGCATTGTCCTGCTTCTTGCACCCCTGGCTGCGGTGCGTGATCAGCAGTCGCTTTGCCAGACGATTCCGCTTGTGGTCGACTCTCTCGACATCGAGGATAGCCGAAAGATTTACGAAGCGATCAACCTCGCCCAACCGGGGGGCATGTCTCAGGTCGAGGATCAGGATCTTGCGACAACCCCATCGAAAAAAACAAGACAGC
>JALTOP010000157.1 GCA_027000105.1 Planctomycetaceae bacterium
ATCTGGTACTTTCCTTTCACTTTGATATCAAAGTGCGCAATCGCTGCCCCGTTGGATATAAAGGAGACTTCTCCTCTGCGTGCTGATGCGGCACCGGTCAATTGGAAATCCTTGCCTCGCCATTCTCTTTTCATCTTGAGAGACTCCGGCAATGTAATCGCCGCTTCTGAAATCTTCTCAGCCGCTTCAAGATACCGCTCCATCAACAACGGCGAGACGTTGAGGACATCACCGATGTTATCGAAACCATAGCCAACGTCATCGGAGGGGAAATTGACTGAAAGGTTCATATCGACACCTAACAGATCCCGAATCGTGTTATCGTACTCAACACGATTGAGTCGGTGGACGGTGACCCGCCCGGGGTGATCAATAGCATTACAGTCGAAATGATTCACCTGTTTGTCGAGCCACTCGGCAATCTGTTTACGCTCATCGGGAGAAGGGGCATCTTCATCTTGCGGGGGCATCGAACCGACTGAAATCTGTTGGTATATTTTCTCCCACAGTTTGTGGTTTGAGAGAATATCGGGAGAATTTCCAAATTGATCAAGACGGACGCCTCCTTCCTGAATGTCCTCTCCATGACAGTCGAAGCAGTACTTCTCCAGAAAAGGCCTGACTTTCTCCCCGAACGGAGCAGGAACAGTCGCCGCCTGTACGACATTGACCTTCTGCAACGTATTCTGATTATCCTGTGGGAATAGAATGTAGAACAGGAGACCGGCAAACAGAACGACACTCAGAGCCACGCTGATGCTTCGCAGTTGCCTTTTTAGTCGATGTACTCGAACATTTTTTTGAGGTACAGTGACGCTTTTCCGACTTCTCTTCGATGGATTCTGCCGCTTGGGTGAAGGGGATTTCGCCGAAGTTCTTTTGCTTCGCTTTTTCGGATGATTTTTTCGGCCCAAGCTGGATTGGGGAATCGTAATTGTTTTTCTGCATGTGGACTGTGGACAGCGAACCCGCCTCCCTGCGTATTCGCCGGGAACACGCAAGGCCGACTGACATTCCGGACATTGAAAGCGAATCGTCGGCATGGCAACAAATACCAATCGCAACACACAAAGGTGGGACATCCAAGGCAGGGGATGCTTCCACGCCAAACTCGACAAGCAGGCCCGCACGCATCCATATGTCGCATTGTATGTTGATGTTTCCCCGCTGTGTAGGGGAAATATGACAAAAGGGGCATAATTGTCGAGATGAGCCTCGCTCCATATGCCAGGTTGTTTTGTACACTTATGCCTCTTTTTTTAAGTGAATATGCAAGGCATGTCACCCCGATATTTCCAGTGGTCAGTACTCAACCGTCTTGCCGGGAATATCGGGACAAGAAAGAACTGGAAACCACGCTGTCAGGGATCACCATCGTTCAACCGGGCCAGCTGGAACCGGAACCTGCAACTCCGGCAATATTCCCGTCCGGGAACCTTCGAGTGGGCCTTCTGTATGAATAATGTGAATGGCTTCGTAAAATTCCTGCTCTGTTTTTGCGTGCTGAACAAGATCTCGCAGTTTGGGCCGGACTCTCATCGCTTTCAAATACCAGTGAACGGTTCTTCGAAAAGCGATCAACGCGGATTCGGGGCCGTCCAGTTCAGCTTGATACTGATATTGCCTGATGAGCAGACGCAATCGTTCTTCGAAATTGCCGGGAGGTGAATAGGTTCCTGTACGTTCCCATTGTTCAAGTTGGCGAAAAATCCACGGATTGGCCAAGGCGCCACGCCCGATACTGATTCCTTGACAACCGGTGCGTTTCAACATTCGGGCGGCATCGGGGATCGAGCGGATATCTCCATTGCCGATGACGGGAATTGATTCGACTGCTTCAACAACCTTCCGGATACCACTTAAATCGACCGAACCTCCAAACCCCTGCGCCCGGGTGCGACCGTGAATCGCGACAGCGGCGATGCCAACCTGTTCGAATTCACGGGCAAACCGTGGGGCTGCCAGATCAGTTTCATCCCAGCCGAGTCGCATTTTTACTGTCACGGGTAAAGAGACCGCCTCGACAACCGTTTGAACCAATTTGATGGTATCCTTCAAAGTACACATCATTTTGGCGCCTGCACCGTTATTGGTGACATGATCGACCGGGCACCCCATGTTGATATCAATGGAGTCAATCCCTTGCATCGATTCCAAAAGTTGAGCGGCGTCTCGCATGTATTCGGGTTCTCCCCCAAAGATTTGTGCTGCAAAGGGGGTGTCCTGCTCGCAAGTACGCACCAGTGCCAGTGACTTTCGGCTGCCTGCCAGCAATGCGCGGGCATTGACCAGATCGCAGGTTGCCAGCCCCAATCCGCCACACTCACGCACGACTCGACGGAAAGAAAGATTCGTATATTTTGCCAGGGGGGAAAGAAAATACCGCGAGGAGATTGACAAGGTGCCAATTTGCATCGATGCCATCGCGGGTGGTTTGGGAAAGTGATACTTCCCGTCTATCAAGTTGGGAGATTCGTCTTCAAACTGGCTTGAAGTGGGCATCGGGCAACAGTTCAACAATAGTTCAGCGGAGTGGTTTTCTTTTGTGATCGACGTGGAAACCGGCACCGGGCGACCTTACCCGAGTTGCCCGTCTCACTCAAGATAACGTGCAAGAAAACGTGAGATTTCAAGCCTCAGACGAACTGCTATTTGATAAGCGTTTCAGAGAAGTCGTCTGGAAATTCCGCAGTCTGATCCAATTCGATCTGAGGTGTTTCGACCAGTTCCCTCTTTTTCACGTCGGCCATCACTCCCACTGCCATCGCGTAGGAGAGCGTCAGCAACAGTCCATATGTGACAATGTTGGCACCTTGATTTCGACCAACCATTTTCATCGCTGAGCCAGCCGATTTTTTGAGCTTCAAGTGCACCCCGGTCCATTCGACGCTATAAACTTCATCCAGGATCAAGTGTGACAGAAAACCGAGGAAAACCCCCGTTGCTATCATCCACTTCGTTTCAAAGGCGGAACTGCTGTCAGCCAGAAATGCAATTTGTCCGGAAATGCAAGCCGCAGGGATACTGTGAAACATCCCGCGATGCACAGCGAGTTTGCCGATTAGCCAGGAGCCTCCAAACCTGATCAATAAATATAGCCCGATAAACGTGAGCGCTCCCGCCTCTTTGGTGGGAGGCAAATGCAACATTTCCAGCACATTCCCCAGGACAAGCAGAGGCCCGACAGCTGCCAGAATACCGAACAACTCTCGCACGGGGCGAGATGTTTGTGAATCAAGATCGGGAAGCATACCGCCAAATGCGGTTAGGAAACCAGCCAGTGCGGATTCGATTGGTGAAAAGCCATAAGCAAAATTTGCGGTTACCCCGTACCCTAATCCCAACATCCCGCTGACGGTAATATGTTCTCGAAAGGCAGCCATAATGAGATTCCAGCACCGGTTTATTGGATGAAAGGGGGATTGAGGGGAAGTCAGGGACCGATCAGGGCCTCGGATCGGAGTTGGTTGGCCCGATTGAGCAGGTCGTCGGTTGGGACAACACTTTTCGGACGCAAAGGCCAGGTGTATTCATGGCGGTTGGTGAGGCGAAACGGGATGAAATTGTCAGAAACAAAATCAAGTGGAAACCTCTGGTACCAGGGAGGCGAGATTGTCTGCAAAATGGTCTCGGTTTCGTATCCGTCCTTGATCAGCTCAACTTCGTATGTTCCGTAATAAAGGAAATCGGTTGAAACGGGGGAGAATCCGAGTCTTTTCCCGTTCAATTTTACGAGCGCACCGGGAGGATTGGTACGGATTGTCAGCCGTCTGCTTACACAGCCAGACAACAGGCAACAGCCAAGCAGCATCGACATGCCGATTAGAAGATGCCGTTTCGAATTAGGGAGTCGGGATAAAATCATCAAGACCTTCCGCAAATGGTATTTTGCGGGAGTTTATCGAGATTGAAAAAATGAGCCAAGAGCGATTTCTTCAGAGTTTTATCTGTAATTTCAACTTTTATTGCATCTACTGCACAATTGACTCCGAAGGCATTATCTCACAGAATATGCCTGAATTTCGATAGGGATTTTACTGGTTTTCGTGTATCATCCACCGTTCGATCCGGCTCTATTTCCCCCAATCCATTTACAGAACCTGCACTTATGAAATTACCTGGCTCGCTGCGATTTTGGGTTGAACCTTGCACACTGCATCCTGTTCTGTATCGCCTGCTGATTCTGTTACTTGCGGGATTACTTTGCGGCTGCGGAGCAAAAACATACGAGGAACGACTCGAAACGACGAAAGAATATTACGATTACATCGATCGGCTGAATCAAAATTTGGGGCCCCAGTTTGCAGAGGAAGGAGTGACGATGCGGGCTCCCAAACAGTTCTCTCTCATGCCAGCACCGCCCAGACGCCCCAAAAGGCCGGCAAGATCGACAAACGGTAACGCCGCTTCGCAAGTTCCTCCGGAACCCGAGAAGAAAAGAGACCCCCGGCAACCCGATTACTTGGGTATTGAACTCCCCGGACTGATTGCTGCCTGGAAGGCTGATCTGAACACTGTTGGTGGATCGGGTAACTCTACGCAAACCGCGACCCATCCCGGGTATATCTATTTACTAAGCAATGCAGAATTTTGGCGAACATATAAGTCTAAAAAAGGAAACAATGCTCAAATCAGCCCGATCAAATTTCATGACGAGGTGATGGAGATGCTGACCAGAACCCTGAATATTGAAATCGACAAGCGATCACGGGGCTCTGCGACCAACCGTGTCAACAAGTGGTTCACCGAAATTGTTCCCGCTAAAAGAGACGAACGCTTCGCCCCGAAAAAGGAAATTACGACGATCACGTTGGTGCCGTCGACGGAACAGGAAGCGGAACAGGATTTCCCGAGAGAGTATCAGGTCTACCTTTTTGCCAATGGAGACATGAAAGTCGTTCTGATTTACGCTCTCCCTCGCAATGTCAGTGCCAGCGAAAACCTGATGGATCGAATACCGTTTTCACTGCAGACGCTGAATGTTTCCGCTGAGAAACCGGTCGGTGCTGCCAGCAGAACGGCTTCACCTGGCCAGAAGCCAGCTAAATCCGGCCCGGGTTTTTAGCGTTGGAAGTTGCCACTGCCGGGAAGTTGCGGTCAGGTGGCGTCTGTTTTGGTTCAGGGGACAGCTTGCCAACCTTTGGGATCTGTTTTCCTGGCCAATTGTGAAGAAACCTTCTGCACCAGTGCGTCACGTGAGTGTGATTCTTCAGCTTTTTTCGCCGGGCGGATTGTGGTGCGGGCTGTCACCGGGACCATCAGGCTTTCCTCCAGATCAAGTTCTGCCTGGATGATGCCTGTCCCCGCTTTCACGGCCGTCAGCTTGATTGGGAGAGTCACTGATTCCCCCGGCGCAGGGATTTTGACCCGACGCCGCAACTGGTTGGATTGATCGCTTTGCACACCCTGAAGCAGATCGATTTTCAGATCGGATTCAGAAAAAATTCGATCACTGCGATTGGATATTTTAATGAGAACAGGAAACTGTCTGGTTTCTTCGACAGAAACGGGTAAGGTCAAGGAAACGACCACATCAGGAACGAACACAACCGTGTTGGCGGCTAGTGAATATTGGAGTTGCAGGCGGGTTTCCGTTTGCAGTACCGGACTATCATGGGAAGCGACACAAGTGATTTGGAATCGCCGCTGTTCATGAGGGCCGAGTAAATCGATCACCCATCGAAGCGTTCCCTCGTGAGCGCAGGCGGCTGGCATCACATTATTTACGCAGTGGTGGTCTGCAACAACTTCCTCCAAAATGATATTTTTCTGGACGGTATCGCTTCTGTTTTTCACGATCAGTTCATATTTCACTTCCGAACCAGCCGTTACATTTTTAGGCATTTTCTTCATCACAATCACTGCGGAACTCTGCTCAAGGGATTCAAGCGGGGTTGACTCTCTAACAACCGTAGTGGATTGGTTAATTTGCTGTGCGGCTGGAGTTTCGAACCACGAAATATACTCTGGGGGAGACAAATCAGGTTGATCAGTTTGCCTGAAGCGATGCCACTTACTGGCAAGGGAAACACGATTTTTTTGCGGGGAAACGAAGATGCTGTTTGCCCTAGATACAACCTGCAATTCTGAATGTCGAATATCGGGAAGCAGATCGGTATGAACCGTCTGGGCTACCAACTCTGGCTCCGCAGGGAAGGGGACTTGTTCCCGCCGAGGAACCGGAAAAGGTTCGGCTGGAGGAATACTGGATGGGGGC
>JALTOP010000158.1 GCA_027000105.1 Planctomycetaceae bacterium
TTCAGGAACAGGGCTGGACACCAATGTTGTCGGACGCAAACATAACGATCATGTTTCCAGCCCGCGAGACTGGTGCCAAACCCGATTCATCCACATACGCGGCCTGACTGAAAAAACCGCGGGAAATGCGACAGGTATTGGCATTGCGGAGTTCTGCACCGAAGCGACAGTCAAACAGATCGATTGGGAAAAAACGGTCGTCAATGCAATAACGGCCGGGCACCCGACATCAGCAATGCAACCGGTCACGTACCGGACAGACCGTGAGGTCCTTGATGCTGTTTTCAGGATGATCGGCGATCAGGCCAAAATAGTGCAGATCAAAAATACACTCCAACCGAACCGTCTGTTGGTCAGCCAGTCATGTCTGGAAGAAATAAAGCAAATGGCTCCCAATGCACAAATTTCCCCTTTTTCAGCGTTAATCATGACTCCTGAAGGCAATTTTCCGGAAATCAGGTAGCGAACATAAATGCAGTAATGGGAGAGATTTCCCCTTTTCTCCTTCGTGTTGCACTGTTTGATATTGTTGATTTTGTTTCTGTTTCAGCGTCTTGTTTGCGGGGCGTTTCTAACTGTGGCCATGCCTGCATTTTGCCTGTCCATAAAATGGCGGTTTTTCGCCAATTTTCTTTTTCAACAGAATTTCCTCGCATTTAGACAACAAATCAATTATTATCTATAAGTTCAGCAACTCCCTTTCTCATGATACAGCGTTCTATTTTGCGAGATTGAATTCAGAATGTCCGGGCCTTTGGGCGTGCCTTTCCTGTAAGCACGATCGTGTAAAATTCACGCCGAACTGATACCGGGTAACTCGGTTGGGTCGATTTCCTTGTTTTTCAGGGTGGTTGAACAGGTTTTCGCAAAGCAGGGGCGCACTCTATAAGGAGTGACACGTTATGGATTCCTATCGCAATCTGACGGCCAGAGATATCATGATCAAGAAGGTCATCACACTTCGTCCTCATGTACAGGCAATGGATGCCATCAAGGTGATGCTCAAGCATAAAATTGCCGGGGTTCCCGTTGTCGATGCGCTCGGCCAGTATGTCGGGGTCTTCACCGAAAAAAGTTCTCTGAGCGTATTGATCGGTGTTGAATACGAAAGTAATCCGACAACTGAAATCGGTCATTATGTCGACAGGGAAGCGGAAACGATTGACGAAGAAACCGACCTGCTGACAATCGTGAACATTTTCCTGAAGAAGCCATATCGTCGTTTGCCGGTGTTGCGCAACGGCGTTGAACTGGTCGGACTGGTCTGCCGACGTGATGTTCTGCGTGCGTTTCATCGTGGCGTAAAACAGCAAACAGCCACTTCAGATTCCGGGATTCTCTACTTCAGCGGATTAATGGAAAGAGAAGATTCAACGGTACTCCCGTAGCCTGAATCTCAATCATGCATAAAAATCCTGGATGAACTTTCTTGATGAGTCGTGTAACGCGTTTTTCTCCCAGCGGGTTACACGACTTTTTCTTTCATTGGAAATCCTGCAATACAACCGAAGCGATCGGATTGGCCCCAACTGCTTTCATTTCCTGTTCAACGTTGCCAATATCAAGGTGTTTGGCGTAATTCGTAAAAACAGTGTTTTCAGAGGTCGAAAGTCCAGAACTTTCCCGCAATAATGGCAAGTCAGACAAGGCAGGAATGTCCACTAATGTTCCAGTGGTACTTAACGTAACCTGTCCAGGACTCATGATTCCAGCCAGAGCAGAGGGGCGGGTAAACAGTGAACTTTTTTCCGGTCGATCTGTCCAGGTTCCCGACTACGTCACTGGCTTCTGTACTGATCGAATTGGGTGTTTCAACATGATTCTTGGTATCGATTTGGGAACGACGAATTCTCTTTGTGCTGTTTTTCAGGATGGAAAACCTGTCCTGATCCCGAATGCGCATGGAGATTATTTAACCCCTTCGGTTGTTGGATTGCTTGATGATGGGCAGGTTATCGTTGGTGCCACCGCGAAGGAGTTGCGTGTCACGAAACCGGCACAGACGGCTTCCCGGTTCAAGCGATTAATGGGGACTGAACAGAAGATTCAGGTAGGTACCCAATCCTTCACTGCTCCCGAACTTTCCAGTCTGGTTTTGAAGTCGCTCAAGGCAGATGCGGAAGCGTTTCTGAAAGAAGCTGTAGCCGATGTTGTTATTTCGGTTCCTGCCTACTTCAACGATTATCAACGCCGGGCAACGAAGTTCGCGGGGGAACTGGCAGGGTTGAATGTTCGTCGTATCATCAACGAACCGACCGCAGCGGCACTCACTTACGGTTTTCATGATCGCAATTCGGATAAATCGCTGCTTGTGATCGATTTGGGGGGCGGCACGTTTGATGTCACCGTCATGGAGATTTTCGAGGGAAACCTCGAAATCATTTCCACGGCGGGAGAGTCGATTTTAGGAGGTGAAGATTTTACAGATCGTATTGTTTCGAGCATCCTCAAAAAGAAGGAGATCAATTTTGAAGCAGCCGAGCTTAAATATCCTCTGATGGTTGCCCGTCTGTCACAGGAATGTGAACAAGCCAAGCGGGAATTGTCGCAGCAGGAACAGGCGACCATCCGTATTCCTCAACAGGATGGGACTTTCTCGCAGTCTCCTGAAGAAGTCACGATAACGCGGGAAAGCTTCAAACAGGAAACGCAACAACTACTCGACCGCATTTCCCGCCCGGTTCTGAAAACCTTGCGAGATGCCCGCAAGGGGATTGAAGATGTCGGCGATGTAATTTTTGTTGGTGGAGCAACACGCATGTTTCTGATGGAGGAATTCGTCAAGACCAAACTGAAGCAGACGCCGTTGTGTGAGATCAATCCGGACGAAGTTGTTGCACTGGGGGCAGCAGTACAGGCGGCACTCATTGCGGATGATCGCGCCGTCGATGACATGGTCATGACGGATGTCTGTCCCTTTACGCTGGGCATCGAAATTTCTCATGAATTTGGTTCTCGCATCGCAACCGGGTACTTCATGCCGATCATTCATCGCAATACCACGATCCCTGTTTCGAAGGAAGATTCGGTGTCAACTCTTCACGATAACCAGACGGAGGTGAGTATTCGCGTTTTTCAGGGTGAACATCGCAAAGTGGAAGAAAATATATTTCTGGGAGAATTAAAAGTTCGCGGCATTCCGAGTGGTCCCAAGGGGAAAGTTGTTCTGATTCGCTTCACTTACGATTTGAATGGCATTCTTGAAGTAGAAGCGGTCGTTGACGAGACGGGTAAAAAGGCATCGGTCGTGTTGGCAAATCATGCCCAGGGGCTCAGTGAGCGTGAATTGCGTCAGGCAGTTAAAAAGTTGCAGAAACTGAAATATTACCCGCGCGACGATAGCCGAAACCGACGATTGCTGTTGTTCTGTGAAAAGCTGGTTGGCGAAGTCAGTCCACATCAACGCGAAGGGCTGGAGACAGTCATCAATCAGTACGAAGATGCCATGGCGAGTGGCGAGCGGGAGTATTTTGAAACCGCCAGGGAAAATCTGTTGATGGTACTGAGCGAACTGGGCATAAGTTATCACGAAGTGGATGAGGATGACTCTGAATAAACGCGAGTATCTCAAACAGGCTTTCTCGTACAAGTTAGCACATGAAACCGGGAAAATGATCGCCGCCCGTCGCGATTTTCTTGCGGGGAACGCTCGGGCTACGGTCAATAATACTCTTGCCCACCGACAGGAACTGTTCTGGCAACTACAGGAATTCCGTTACGAATTCTGGGATCTTTCTGCTAAAGAACGCGAAAGTAAGATCGATGAATTATCGAAACAGGCTCCTGCGGAATTCAAAATCAGTCTGGAGCATCTGCAACAGGTGGGCGGTCTGGAAGAAGATGTCAAAAAACTGGAAAATGATCTCGATTTCGATCCTCTGCTAGTCGAGCGTTTCAAAAGCCGACTCTTATGGAAGGATGATGCAGTTCCGCATGTACTTGAACTTCGCACGGCGATCCCTGCCAAAACATACGCAGACTTCAAACGGATTCAAGGATCGGTCCCGACTTTGCGGGAAAAGTATCCACAACTCGCCCGCCTCGTTCCGCAATGGCTCGAGATGATCGAAACATCGGAAGTGGTATTGGATGAGTCAGCTGCATCCCGACACAGAGGTACTCCAAGGCATTCATCCCAATATGTTGATCCGTCGGATCAAGCCGTGGAGGAATTTATCAGGACAGAAATAGAAACGAATCGACAGCCAGATAGGGCTGACAAAGCAGTTGAAGTGGCCGAAGAGGAAGAGGCTGGAGGTTGCATAACGGCTTTCAGGTATTGGATCATTTTCTACCTCGTTGTTAAACTCTTGCGTTTCTTCCTGGCCACTATGATAGACTAACCATGCCTGAAACTCCGAATTGGAATTTGCTCCCCGGGAACCCGTTGAAGTTTTTTCAGCTTCAACGCGGTTGCGATCAGCGTGCGCTCAAGCGTGCTTATGGGAAGTTAATTCGCCAATTCAAACCGGAGAAGTTTCCGGAAGAGTTCAAAAAAATCCGGGCCGCTTATGAACAACTCCAGCAGGAAATCGAATACGCCCACTGGGAAGAAGAGCAGGAGACAACGCCCGGTTATCAAATCACTATTGACGAAAAACCAGAATCTGGCAGCGAAGAAAGCTCGACAGAAAGCAGTCGCGAATCAATTATCATCAATGGGCCCATTCCAACATTGATGGGGGTTTCCGTTGATCCCTCCTGGAAAACGCGAATCGAGAAAGAGAATCCGGAAGACCTCTACGCGGAACTGGAAACAAAAGCACCGAAACAGCCGGAAGATTATCTGAAGCTGGCTATCCTGTCGGATGTCGTCTACGACCAACCTGAACCGGGCGAACCACCTCAGTTTGAAACCTGGTTGTTGCGCGGGATCGAGTTGACATCGGAACCGTATACTCTCGTCTCGGTGCTCTGGACCTACTTTGAACATATTCCAGAAGACCGGTTTATCGACGATTCACAACTGGTTCAGTATCTGCTCCATCTGGCAGAGGTTATTAACACGCATCGCTTTTTCCGGTTAACGGTTCCTCTGTGGTTCAAACTGCTGCGGGAAGCTCCTCTGGAAACATTTCGGGAAGCACTCGATCGCTGTGAAACAATTCTGTTCGATCCAAATGAACAGGAAAAACTTGTTTTCTACATCCAGATGCTCAATGCGATGCAATGGAAAATTGATGAAGCCCGCCGGGTCGCGCACACCCACGGTTTGTATCGCCCGGAATTCGATGAACTTGCCTACTGGCTGGATACAAAAAAAGAGTATCTGGAATCCCATTACGACCTGCTGCCGTTTTATAATCTCGATAACGTTTTTGACCAAACCGAGATGATCCGCTCATATCACAACAGCCTGGGAAGATTTCTGAATCAGGATCATGCGGTTCTGCGAAGGCGTTTTCACGAGATGCTGCGCGATTACATTCTCAATACTCCGGAAATCGCCCAGGAAAAATTGATTCAGTTTCAACTTTCTGTTTTGCAGGATGATTCAGAAATTCTGGAGTGTTTTTCAACCTCGCTGGAAGATGAAAAAAACTTTCTCAACCTCTGGACCTGGATGGTCAACGACTGCCCAGCCATGCACACTGAACCGGAAACGGAACCGGAAAAGATGGAAGCGAACGCAACACAGTTTCTCAGGCAGTGTCGTCGCGTTAAAATGGCGGGTGATTCCGATTTGGACGAAGACGCTGGAAGAAAAAAACTGGCAAGGTTGATTATTCCAGCATCTGTTTTCGTACCATTGGTTACAGGATTCTCGTACCTTGCTATTAAGTATATTCCATTCAAAACAGATCTTGATGATGTCAATTTCTTTTTTGGGTGTATTTATACGTTTCTAGCGACAGGGGCTAGTTACATTATGGCGAATGTGATCCGTGCGGCAATGTTGAAGGGGATACGAAGGAGGATTCGTAAAAAAATTGATACAGTCCAGCAATATCAAAAATGCTTACAACCAATTTGGATAACCTTCCTGTCCAATAACCACTGGCAATACGAGTCAGTCATTGAGCATTTTTTGTCTCGAAAAGATAAGCAGCGCGGTGAAAGTGTCTATCTATTCTATAATTACGCAATCAGAGACACCGGGGCCTTAATCGTCGCGTTGGCCCGGCGATTTTTGCCGTGATCCAAACCGGCCTCAACGTGCAAACGTATGTCGCTTGCGAGGGTGATTTCCGTGCACTAG
>JALTOP010000159.1:0-7135 GCA_027000105.1 Planctomycetaceae bacterium
CGTGAATATGTGGATCAATAATTTTCATTTTGAGTGGATTCCTTCTTATTGTTTTCTCGGGCAAGTGATGTTAGACATCGGTGTTTGCTAAAAATTCCTGAATCAGATTGTTAACGAGTTCTGGTTTTTCCAGTGGAGCCATGTGCCCTGCACCGGCGATGACGTGAAATTCAGCCCTTGGCATTTTTCGGGAAAACTTTTCCATTTCTTCCGGGGGAGTGATCACATCTTCGCTGCCACAAAGCACAAGGGCAGGGACTTCGATATCTGCAAGATAAGGCTGGGCATCAATCCGCTGGGCCATTCCGCGGGAAGCTCCTGCAATCGCCAGAGGCGAACTGTTCCTGATTACCTCTTTCACCTGCCTGATCATTTCAGGATTTGTTTGAGCGGAAATTGGAGCAAACAGTTTTTCGATCATCCCGTCCACCAAAAATTCGGGGCCTTCCTCCAACACCTGCGACGCGACCACTTCCCGATTCATCTGAACTTCCTGAGAATCGGCTGCCGCCCTGGTATCACACAGGATCAGGCGAGAAAGGAGTCCGGGGTACTTCAAGGCGAACTGAAAGGCGATGTATCCTCCCATCGAAAGACCACATAACGTGATCGGTTCTTCGACCCTCGAAGCATCCAGTAACGACTTCAGATCATCTGCAAACTGCTCCATCGTCAACAAGTCGTTCGCCCCGTCACTTTTCCCAAAGCCCCGCAAATCAGGAGCAATGACCCGATACCCCTGCCGAAAGCAGTCGAGTTGGGCAGCCCACATCGTATGATCCAGCGGAAACCCATGCACAAAAAGCAGAACATGCCCCTCACCTGCATCAATACAGGAAAGTGTAGCATCGTCAATGGTTACTGCACGAATCACGAAGAAACCGTTGCCATTAAAGTGGTTGGACAATTGGAAGGAGAAATCAATAAGATTCCGATGAGAAAGATGGTAACCATAACAGCGAGGAAAATCCAGAAATTGCCCTGCGTTGCGTCCAATTCAACCGGAATACAGAGAACGACCATAGCGGATCAATTTGTCTGGATTCTGAATCTTCCACGACGTATCCAATTCCGTACCCAGCTCTTTTCCCATTGTAGTAGAAACCGTTGCGATAGCAGGAAGGTCACACCCGGCGGTTTCCCCGATTCCTGTCGTTTGTCGCGCTCCTACAGTAACAAGTACAGTAACAAGCATACATGACATTGAATCCTGCTCAAATTGATGCTGTGCTTTCCGGCCGGCGAACTGACTTTCGCGCGGTCGGATTGCGCCTGCTGCTTGGTTGCGCCTCTCCATTTTACGGTGCCGCAGCGAGCTTGAATCGAATGCGCTTCGATTGGAATCTGGCTGCCGTTCATCGTGTGAGTGCCCCTGTTATCAGTGTCGGAAATATCACCACAGGCGGAACCGGGAAAACCCCTTTCACTGCCTGGCTGGTTCGAACGCTGCAAAAAATGGGCAAGAGCCCCGGGATCGCCAGTAGAGGTTACAAATCTCTCGATTCCACTCACTCCATCGAAGCGGATCAACAGCAAGGTAACGATGAAAAAATGGTTCTCGAGCAGCTCTGCCCGGGCACCCCTCATCTGCAGAATCGGGATCGCGTTCTGGCTGCCAGGCGGTTGATAGAACAGCACAACTGCGACTGTGTTATCCTTGATGACGGCTTTCAACATCGCCGATTACACCGTGACCTGAATCTTGTTCTGATCGATGCGGTCAACCCGTTCGGTTACAATCATCTGCTGCCACGCGGCCTGTTGCGTGAACCTCTGGGCTCTCTGAAACGAGCCGATCTGATCGTGATCACCCGTGTCGAACAGGTTCCGGCTGCACATATCTCCCAAATTCGAGCCAAACTGAAGCGGTACATTCACGACGGAATCCCGATTGTCGAAGTTGCCTTTGAGCCAACCTTTTTTCTCGACCGCGACGGAAATCGATTCTCGCTTTCAAAAATACCACAGACTGCGATCATGTTTTGCGGCATAGGAAACCCGAGCGGCTTTCAAAACCTGCTTTCCCAAATCGGGCTTGATCCCTCACCTGGAAAAAACTTTTTTATCTTCCCCGACCATCATCATTATACGAAACAGGAAGTCCAGACCCTTTGCAATCGCGCACGAAAAGCCGGAACCAAGGGACTATTGACCACACAGAAGGATCTGGTCAAACTGGGGCATCTGCTCCCTGACGACATAACATGTCAGGCGGTTTGCATAGACGCCGTTGTGAAAAACGCCGAGGAAATACTCCTGCAAAAACTGAAGGAACTGTTTTGAAAGAACTGATTTGTAGTGGAGAATCTGCAAGGAAATCCCCGATTCCATGATCTCTCCGGGTGATTCTTTGTGGCCTCACCCGAGTTAGTCGCCAGTTTCTTAAGGATTTAATACAAGGCATCTCTGGTCGGGTGTTGGAGCTTGGCCAGCGCGTACCAGGTTGTTATGTTGGCAGAGACTTGCGGCAGGAAGCCTTCTCACAGCCGGGCTTTTTTACGGGCAAATTGAAGTTGCAACTGTTTCTGCAGCGTCGACTTACCGCACCGTCAATAACCTGAATAATTCCAACAAGCCTGGCGAGAAAAAATGGCAGAGTCGTTGGAAAACGGGAATCAGTTGTCGAACCGCTTTTTTCTCAATGTACCATTACGTTTTTCTGTTCTGCGATTGTGAAAGCAGATACTTCAGAAAAGAACAGATCCCCGAGAATTTATATTCGGAATCGACATATTTTTCGATCACATAAAACATGAAATAGTAGAGCCTGGCGGACGACCAAATCACCAGCATCAAAAGCAGGACGATTTTCCACGAATGAGACTCAAGAATGATCAGGGCTGAACAGCTCAGTAAAACAACAAGGAACAGGATCGCTTTGAGATAGATTGAAGCCTTGCTTTTCAGGTCGGTCATGGGCCCCTCTATCGCTTCATTCTGTTATCGAGCCGACTTTCACAGTGAAGCATTTCTGTTGAACCATCCTGCCTGTCATTTCTGTGCAGCGTTTTGGAGAGCCTGTCTTCTACTCTGCTTCCGTCTCGTAACCACTTCTGCGGTATTCAAGAATTTTATGTACCAACTCCGCGACATTTGACGTTCCCATTTTCCCCATCATGTTCCCGCGATGAGCCTCTACCGTTTTGACCTTGATATCCAGTCGTTCTGCAATTTCCCTGTTGAGCAAGCCATCGGTAACCAGATTCATGACCTCTTTCTCTCTCGGAGAGAGTTTGGAAATGAGGTTTGCCGTCTGAATGATATCCCGACTCTTGATCTGCAATTCCCTGCTGTAATCAAGTGCCTTGAAAACACGATTGACAATCTCCTGCTCGGTGGCAGATTTCAGCAACAGGTGATGAGCCCCGTTCTTCATCGCCTCCACCACTTGAGGGACTTCCGCCTCAGCCGTCAAAATGAGGACAGGAAACATGGCATTCAGCTTAATGAGTTGCTCCTGAAGTTCGATCCCGTCCATTCCAGGCATTCGAATATCAATAATCGCACAACCATCAGCGTGCGGGTCCAGCACTTCCAAAAACTCGGCAGCCGAGGCAAATGCTTTTATATTCAGGCCAAATGCCTCCAGCATAAAAGTGAGTGACCTGCGCAAATCATCATCGTCATCGATGATAAATACCGTCTGATCTCGCCTGTCAATCGCGCTATGATCAGGAGAGGGTGCCTGAGCGTGTTGATTAGTTGTTGACATGCCAACTCACCGATTTCATACGAAAATTCACAAACATTCAAAAAACAACGAACGTAAAGAAGCCTCACTGCCATCTGTCCATTCGTGCACAATAATCAAAACTTTTCCCTGTTCTCCTACCGGGAATAATCATAGCGAACAAATCGAAAACATCACGCCATACAATAATCACTTGTCCATTTCCAGCCTCAATTTATTACACGATTCCAGCAAGCCTCCTGCACAGGCTTCACCTGCAAGCGCACGAAAAAGAAATCGGGGCCACTTCAATAGACGTTTCGAACGACGATCAGGATCTATCTTTATGCCTGTTAACGATCAATTTCATGAAATCTTACAATATTTTGTGCAAAATTTGTGCAATTTTTTCGATCGACAATCAACATCAAAAGAATAAATCGCGATACGATGCCATTCATCCGCCTCTGGAGTACGGGCAATCTTCCTGCCAATTGATGAAGACAGCAAAACAAATGCATCAAAACAAAAAATCAGGATGTATCGATCTTTTTTGTCTAATTTGCAAGGATGAGGTGATATTCAAATTCCTCAAAACTCCCGGTTGACGGTTACTCTGCTGATGCTCTATCTTCCCACCCACGAGGAGCGATTATGTGTCGCTCCGCTCAAAAAGTCCGTTTGTACCTGAATGCCGTACAAACAAGATGAATCCATCGCATTTTGGCGACTGACGATTCCTGGTAAGAGAAAAAGTAACTGGAAAAATTATGAGTGATTTAATCCCCCCCCATGGCGGTCTGAGTGAACCGGTTTGCTGCACTGTCCCGGCCGATGAAGTTGAACAATTTCAGAAAGATGCCTCTTCTTTAACACAGGTGCCGATGTCAGCAGCTGATATTTCCAGCCTGTTTCGAATCGCCGACGGGACATTAAGTCCGCTGACCGGTCCGATGGACAGTGCAACTTACAACAAGGTTCTTGATGAATCGATCATCGAAAACAATGGTAAAAAATATGCCTGGACGATTCCCATTTCTTTTCCAGTCACGGCGGATCTGGCCGGTCAACTGTCAGCAGGTCAAACCGTCGCCTTGACCTGTCCAGAGGGGAAAATAGCGGGAACTCTCGAAATCAGCGATATTTTTGAATGGGACAAGCCAAAGTACCTGAAATCTGTGTATGGAACCGATCGTACCGATCACCCTGGCGCAGACATGGTTCTGAAGGGAGATGCGGAGATGACCCATCTTCTCGGTGGAACCGTGCGGGCGATCCCTCAGCCGAAAAATGCGGCATTTGGCGACTCTGTTCTCTCTCCCCGTGAAACACGTGCCCTGATCAGGGAAAAGGGATGGGATGCCGTTGTCGCTTTCCAAACTCGCAATCCCCTGCACCGTGCCCATGAATACGCGCTGGTTTACGCCTTGGAAACGTTGATTCGTGAAGGCAAGAACGCGGGGGCAGTGCTGAATCCGCTCATCGGAGAAACCAAAGGAGATGATGTCAATGCGGAAATCCGAATGCAGACCTATGACAAGCTGATATCCGATAAAGCGCTGGGAGATGGCGACAGCGACCCCGAGTTATGGGGACCACGCAACGAAGAAGTATCAGACCGCGTCGTTCTGCTCGGACTGGACATCAAAATGTTTTACGGTGGCCCCAAAGAAGCGGTTATGCACGCAATTTACCGCCAAAATTACGGGTACACGAACATCGTCATTGGCCGCAAACATGCCGATGCACCGTTTGCCGACGGAACCGCAATCTGGGGCGATTTCGATGCCCAGGAGATATTCAACAATCTGAACGGCGAACTGCAGATCAAGCCGATCAACGTCGGTTTTGCTGCATTTTATGAATCACTCGGCCGTGTTGACCTGATGGAAAACCATCCTGACGAAAAGCCGGTGTTCATTTCCGGGAAGGAAGTTCGAGCCACTCTCCAACGGGGAGAACAGGTCGATCCCCGTATCATGCGGGAAAGCACCTCTCAAATTTTGTCCGAAGCAATGAAGCAGGTCTGACACTGCAATCAGCAATTGACGTGCAACGCTTTGGAATATTTTGCAGGTGAAAAAGCACGTAAATCGTTCAACATCATCGGACTAAGCATGATGAGATAGCGAGTCGGGTTCCCCAAACCCGACTCGTTTTTCCATTCCTCCTCTGGTATTCTGTTCTCTGGAATTCGGAAACATTCCCTGAACCCGAGATCATTCACGGTAAGCTCGGTCGGAAGTCTGTGCGTGCTTTCCGGTGAGGATTGTTTTAATGGTCGTACCAGAATCGCTACTGCGGAAGTGCCAGGATTTCAGTTCAGCTTTAGCCGATTATCTTTTTCCCCCCAACTGTTGTTATTGCAGAAAGAGCCTTTCCCCAGTTTCACACGAAGAAACTTCTATATGGTCTGAAATCACGACCCCTCGATTGTGTACTGATTGTGCTGCCAAACTCCCACCCATGACAGATAATCATTGCCTGAAATGTGGTGCCCCTCAGGGACCACATATTCCTTCCAGGCATGGGTGTGTTCATTGTAAAAGAAGTCATTTTGCCTTTGCTGGTGCAATCTCACTTCATCTCTACGAAGACAAGTTCAGAAAAATGTGCCGGTTCTGCAAACAGGATTCGGGGCAAAATCTCACCTGGTATCTTGCCAGACAACTTTGGCAGGCAGAGAAAAACCGCTTGAAAAGTTGGCAGTGCGATGCTGTCGTGCATGTTCCCATGTACTGGACGAGAAGGCTTGTTCGACATGTTCATCCTGCAGAGACGATTGCCAGATGTCTTGCCTCATGTTTGGGGGTTCCATTTTGGCATCGGGCATTAAATCAGGTTCGCCAAGTCCCTCATCAAGCAAGTTTGTCTCCTTCGGTACGTCGTAAAAATGTATTGGGCATCTATCGGGCAACACGTTTACACGATTTCAAAGACAGGAATATCCTCCTGATCGATGATATCCTGACAACGGGAAGCACAGCCAGCGAGTGTGCAAAAGTGCTGAAGAGGGCTGGAGCCAAACAGGTACACGTTGCTGTTCTTGCTCGTGGAGCAGGTCGCTGACCTAACTGCCCCAATGCGAAAAAGATCCACTCTGCATCGGTCTGTTTTGATTCCCCTCCGTCCCGACGAGGAAATTTGTTGGAATCGGGGTGCCGGACGCTGATAGAGCCTGCTATCAGAGCCGAGTCCGCACCAGCGGATATGTCGACTTTTCCGGTTGTAGTGATAAGACGAGTAAAATTTTCCTGCCGTGCTGGAATATGTCCTTGCATCTGCACTGGAGGAAAGGAAGAAAGCTAGGCTTTTTCAGTGACTGGACCGAAAACGTCGATAGAAAATTTTCTCTGGATTCCCCGATGTCCGATCGAAATCAAAATGAAATTTCCGGTGTTTCACTTTGTTCGAAGCAGTATTGGTGGTCGCATCGCCGAGCGATCGGAATGTTGTGCACACTCG
>JALTOP010000159.1:7145-21315 GCA_027000105.1 Planctomycetaceae bacterium
AAATTATGCCCCGGTGACTATCTTTTCCTACCTGCTGGATCGAACAATCTGGGGCTACTGGCCTGGCGGCTATCATTTCACGAATGTCTTGCTGCATGCCCTGAATTCGGTACTGGTTTTCATTCTGCTGAAACAGGTGACAGGCCGACACACCATCGCGTTGTTCAGTGCGTCCCTGTTTGCCATTCACCCGGTGCAAGTCGAATCGGTCGCCTGGATTTCCGCCCGCAAAGGTTTGCTCTCCGCCAGCTTTATCCTTCTTTCGCTGATCTACTGGCTGCGTCGGGAACGAAGCGGTCAAGATGAACTGTGGGGAACGGGATGGTATCTGCTGGCTTTGTTGAGCAAGGCTGTTGGAATTATCGTTCCGGGAATTGTCTTTGTTTACAACGTCCTGATCCGCAGGAAAAGCATGACGGAAGCCTTCTCGCGTCAATTCATCGGTATCCTGATGGCTATCTGGCTAGTCCTGACGACGGCGAGTTCCCAAAAAATTATCGGAGGGGGGATACGCCATCATTTTGCCCTGGGTAAACTGGAAATGATGGCCGTCGACGCCACACTGCTATGGAGATACGTTGCCCAGTTACTATGGCCTGCGCATCTCAGCGTTCTATACGATCCTCCCATTCGTGGCATCGCCCTGTTTATTGCCCTCTCGATCAGCGGTTGGGGCGTCATCGGGTTCATTCTGTGGAAAGTGCGTCATCGGGTTCCCCTGCTTCTGTTTGCAGTAGCCTGTTTTTTCGCTCCACTGGTTCCAGTGTTGAACCTGTTTCCCATCACGACGCTTATGAATGATCGCTATCTCTATCTGGCCTGTATTCCGTTTTTTGCCATGATGATCGCCGGTTTGCAATCAGGAATTGAAATGGGGATCGGCCTCGTCCACCGTATGCTCAAAACAATCAATCTGTCCGCCGTGAAAAACCTGTCTGATACGCTAAAAGAAAGGGAGAGCCTTCTCGCACATCGAATTCTAATCACCGGATTGAGCATCGCCGTCATCATGGGAGCGGTTCGAACAAACCAATACCTTTCGGTCTGGAAAAACGACCGCGCACTCTGGAAACACGCCAGTACACAAACTCCGGAATTACCGGTCGTTCAATATCAGTATGCCTTGGCTCTTTGGAGATCAGGCGATCACCAAAAAGCGATCGACACGCTGGAGCGTGCATCGTCACTGGATCGCGTTGACAGGTACGACCAAGAACGCTTTGAAAAGAAGCGACTGGAATTTCAGAATAAACTGAAACACCTGACAACGGCCGATCCCGCTAAACGAACTGCAAGTTGAGGCCCTCCGCATTAGCCGATCGCTATTCGACAGGGTCTCTACAGAAGAAAATATCAGGGCAACTGTTGTTTTTCTCGAACTCTGGCTTTATAATCTCGCCTCGCTTAACCGCTGGTATTTGAAAACCTCGTTCATTTTCGATTCGGATGGGTAGGAATTTTTCGTATGGGTACTAAGAAATCGGGTAAAGGCAGACGCAAGATCGGGCGAAAAAAAAGGCGGATGCGCGCAAAAATACGCCATCGCAAGTAAATTCTGATGCTGCCATCCCATCAGATGCTGTCACCCCATTCGAACAGGGCGGTCTATTCGATTCCGGGCTATCGTGGCCAGTTTGGTGAAGAAGCCATCTTTGCTTTCTACAGTTTCTGCGTGCAAAAAGGGTTCCCCGGTCTGCTTCGGGCTAAAAAGCTGGAATTGCATGCGTACCCGGCATGGCCAATGGCACCACATGCCTCATAGTGCCACTTCTGGAAGGCGAACGCTTCAAGTACGACGCAACGGAAGACCGTCGTAAAACTTCGCAACAGTTCAGATATCAGGGCAACAGTTCGGATATCAGGTGTTGTGCCCTTAAACTTCCACCCAAACCGCCACTTCGACTGCTGCATTCAGCGGAAGTTCATTAGAACCAACCGCGAAACGTGTATGCTTGCCTGCCTCTCCGTAGAGATCGACCAGCAATTCTGATGCTCCGTTGAGTACGTGTGCCTGATCATGAAATCCGGGAGCGGACTGCACGAACCCCTCAACACGAACAACCCGGTTGACATCGTCCAGACTGCCCAGGCAATGCTTGATCTGCGCCAACGCGTTCAGGCAGCAGATTTTTGCGGCATTGTAGCCCTCCTGCTTGGTCAATTCACTCCCCACCTTGCCAGTAAAAACAAGCTCTTTCCCTAGAACTGGAAGTTGGCCGCTGGTCATCACAAGATTACCGGTCCGCAGAACAGGGACATAGAAACCCACAGCTCCGGGAGGATTAGGCAGTACCTCGCCACGCCTTGCAAGAATCGCTTCAACAGAAGATGATTGCCCCATACCCTCCAGTTCTCCTTCAGTGAGAGGAATTATTGACGTTATAACGGTAACGTGCCCATCATAACAAAACAGAGTTGAAAAACGAGTCTCACGCATATTCGTAAGCCGAGATTGATCATGTGCTTGAAACAAGACATAAAGGTAAGTTAATATGCCCGTGCGGGGAAATTGCCACGCAGAAAATGGATTGAGAGAAAACGGGTTGAAATTATTGCCCGGACTGTGGCCTGAAATCTTTTTGATGGAGACTATCACATGCGTCTTTGCCACATGACATGCTGCCTGCTGTTTCTTGCCCTGTTTTCAGTTGATGCCGATGCGGGAACCTTCACGGGAACCATCAGGGAGATTTCACCTGATGGAAAGAATATCACGGTCTATTCGGCCAGTCGAAAAAAGGCGGTGACCTTCCCTGTTGATGGTCGAAAACTGAAAGTCTCCATCAACAATAAAACAGGGAGAGTTTCCCAGTTGAAGGTTGGAGATCTGGTGACGATATTCACATCGACTTCTGGAACCCCATTAAAAATTTATTGCAGAGAACCACTCGGAAACAAACCGACTCGCCGACCAACATCATCGAAAAAGAAAACGAGTCCAAAAACCAAAACCGGGAAATCTTCCAGGCCAAACGCCGTTGCGGGAAACGTTCCCGGATGGACGCAGTTTCTGGGACCGAATCGCGGTAATCGATCCATGGAAAGCGGATTACTGGATCGTTGGCCCGACTCTGGCCCGGAACTGCTATGGACGGCCCGCAATTTGGGGGAAGGATATTCAGCGGTCAGCATTGCCGACGGGAAAGTGTTCACCATGGGGACACGAAATGGCCGGGAAATCGTTCTCGCGATCGATCTCCAGACAGGCAAGGAACTTTGGGCTACTCCCAATGGAGAGATTTTCCGCAATGGACAGGGAAATGGCCCGCGCAGTACGCCAACCTACGACAACGGCAAACTCTATTCGCTGGGAGCCAATGGAGACCTGAGTTGCCTGAATGCGCAAAACGGCCAATCTGTCTGGAAGCAGAATATTCTTTCCACTTATGGGGCGCAGAACATTCAGTGGGGGATTTCGGAATCTCCTCTGGTTGATGGCGAAAAGGTCGTTTGCACTCCCGGGGGAAGTGTCGCCACAATGGTTGCATTGAACAAACAGAATGGCTCTCCGATCTGGCTGGCCAAGGTTCCGGGGAATCCGAAAGCGGGGTACGCATCTGTCGTTGTTGCAACAATTCACGGACGAAAAGAGTACATCAATTTTTGCCACAATGGATTGCTCGGGGTCGATGCAGAAAGCGGAAAACCTCTTTGGGGCGACAACAACGCCTCCAATGGAACTGCAAATTGCAGTTCGGCTGTCGTATTCAAAGATGCGGTCTTTTATGCTTCCGGTTATGGCACTGGTGGTGCCCTGCTGACGTTCAGTTCTCGTGATGCCAAACCGACAATGGTTTACAAAACCAACAAGATGAAAAATCACCACGGAGGTATGGTCGCTGTCGATGGATTCATCTACGGTTCGAACGAACAGATTCTGACCTGTCTCAACGTGCGAGCCGGAAAGGAAACCTGGGAAGACCGTCTCAATGGAGATGGTAAAGGGGCTATCACCTACGCAGATGGCAGGCTCTACTTCCGCAGTGAAAAAGGGCCGATGTATCTGATCGAAGCGAATCCGAAAGAAATGATCATCAAGGGAAGGTTCGACCAACCCGAGCGCAGCGGCAACCAGGCTTGGGCGCGTCCTGTCGTTGCCAATGGAAAGCTCTTTTTGCGGGATCAGGATATTCTGCTTTGCTACGATGTCAGGAAGTAGTGCCGTTTCAGGGATCAAGAACTTTGCCCGGCCGTTTCTTCGTACCCACTACTTCGTACCCATAACTCTGTGAGACTTTACAGTTGCAGCGAAAGCATGAGTGCATTTGCACCCTTTACGCAGTGAACGATTGACGGCGCTGTGTGGACATGGCTATTTCCTGTTTTGGCGATTTCCTATTTTTCGGTACGACGCTTTCTTCGATTCCCTTTGGCTGTACTTTTTTTGGCGGCTATTTTGTGACGGGAGGTCTGTTTTGCCTTTTTCCTGCTGTCTCTTTCAGCAACTTTGTTATTGGCTGAAGACCTCTTGTAGACTTTTTCCAAAGCAAAATTGAGCGTTCGTCTGCTCAAGTCGACACTGGCGACCTTGACACGGACTCGAGCTCCCAATTGCAACCGAATACCGGTCCGTCTTCCCGTCAGGCAGTGAGATTCCCGTTCAAAATCGAACTTGTCGATCTTCTCCAGAACGCTGATATGCGTAATTCCCTCAGCCGGAACTTGTATGAGTTGACAGAAAATCCCGAAACGTTCGACTCCCGTGATAATGCCATCGAATTCTTCACCGATGCGCTGCTCCATGTACTCGAGCAATTTCAATTTGGTCAAATCGCGTTCAGCCCGTTCGGCTCTGCGAGATGTTTCGTTACAATGATTGGCGATCTGCAAAATCTTTTCGATGCTTTCGCCTTGATACCTGTCGCCACGAATCAGAAGACGATCAACGATTCGATGCACGGTCAAATCGGGATACCGACGAATCGGACTGGTAAAATGGCAGTAATCTTCGACTGCAAGCGCATAATGCCCCTCGGGTTCGGGTGAATATTCTGCCTGTTTAAGACTGCGCAGCAGTGCATAATGTACGGCCCGCTCCAAAGGTGTGCCTCTGGTCTGATCGAGCAACTTCTGCAAATCGTATCGACCTGGATGCTTGGGAAGTTCCAGACCAAGTGATTCGACGAACTCACCGAACAGCTTCATCTTGTCAGTTGCAGGAGGGGCATGAACCCTTCTCAAAAAGTGGACGCCACGAGATGTCAACTCCCGTGCCACCGCGATATTCGCAGCCAGCATGAATTCTTCAATAATCTGGTGCGATTCGTCGTTTTCAACAATGTAGGCCCCGGTCACTTTTCCCTGCTTGTTGAAGTTCAGGCGAGTTTCCGGCATGTCCAGCTCCAACGCTCCCCCCTTGAAGCGTCGCGATCGCAGAATTCGGGCCAATTTCTGCATATCGAGCAGCAACCGGTAAACCTTTTCATCGAAATCGCCCTTCTGTTTTTCGGGCGCTTCCAAAAATTCCATGACCTGTTTGTAATGAAGCCGCTGTTTTACTTTGATCACCGAATTACTGAACCGGGTATCGACAGGGACTCCCTCAGCGTTGAACTCGATGAAAACGGATTTCACGAACCGAACGTGATCCTGCTGCAGGCTGGCCAACCCGTTGGAAAGTACTTCGGGAAGCATCGGAATTACCTTGGTTGGCAGATAAACGCTGGTTCCACGCTTGAACGCTTCCTCATCGAGCGGTGTACCAGGCTGCACAAAGTAGGAGACATCCGCAATGTGGACTCCCAAATGCCAATGTCCGTTGTCTGTTTGAACAAGCGATATGGCGTCGTCGAAATCACGGGCATCTTTCGGATCGATCGTGATAACCGTATCGAGCGTCAAGTCGAGACGGTCTTGAAAATCGGTATCATCAAATTCCATTGCCTGCCTGCTGGCCTGATCAATGGCAGCTTGCGAGAAATCGGTGGGAAGCCCAAATTCGTGAATGATCGTCAATGTATCGACGCCAGTTGCTCCGCGTGGTCCGAGAACTTCAATCAATACCCCTTCTCCGACGTTATTGTGGTCGGGAAATTTGATCATTTCAATCAGGACCATATCGTTTTCTTCAATTTGGTCAGTCTGCACATCCCCTAACCAAATGGCTTCTTCGAAATCGTTGCCGTCAATGAAAACGTAGCCTTGCCCCTGCTCTTCAAAGTAGCTGCCAACGAACCGGGTTGTGGATCGACTGACAACCTTCACCACTCGCCCACACCGCTGCCCGCCCGACCGGGTACGCCTCAGCAACTGGACGAGTACCTCGTCTCCCGATTGTGCATCACCCAAATCGCTTCTTTGGATAAAGATGTCGTTATCGCGGCCAGATCGTTTTTCATCGAGCAATGTCACGTACCCATTGCCACTGGAAACGCGACGCATGATCCCGCGCAGAAGATTGCGAGACTCCCCGGTGGTTCTGACCTCAATCCGGTTGAACTTGCCCCGCTTCAGTTTACCCTCATCAATTAACTGGTCGACTACTGCTTCAAATTTTGAAAACTTTTTCCCGTCAACATTCAACTTCCCGGCTAACGCCCGAATTTTTTGGGGTTTGTAGTCCTTTTTTGAAACATATTTGAGGATTCGTCCCCGTAAATCTCGTTCTTTGTGCCTAGCTATCTGAATGACTCCTTGATCCCGTGAAAATGGACATTTTGTCTATTAATGTGTTCCCTGTACTACGTAACGCTTAAAGTTTACCAGCGGTACGATAACTTTTGAAAATCCCATTTTGGCTACGGTAGTCAGAACAGACCAGCTGTGCCGGGATTTCCCTCAACCAACAACGTTTCCCTGTTGTGCCAATCAAGGCATAATTGCTACCATTGCAGCATGTTGACGGCTCGAACGCAACGACCATACCGGTCACAATGCCCGATCGGAAGAAAAGAACCCAGCAGGGTCGATTTATTCTGATCGTCATAAAAGACGGACCGTCCGAATCCTCGCACAATCATATAAGAAATCGGTGTTCGGTATCCATGGAAAGCGGTAAGAAAAATCGTCCTGTTGTCGTCGATATTCTGAATGAGCTTCGACCTGCCTCCATCCTGGATGCCCCCTCGGGAGATGGCTGGCTGAAAAAAGCCCTTGATTACGATGCAGAATTTTCGGGGCTCGACCTGTTTGAGGAAAAGCCGGAGGGTTACAGGGACTTTGCCCAAACCGATCTTGATAACGGCTTACCGGAAAGCCTTGGGAAATATGAGGCATTTGTAACGTGCGAAGGCCTTGAGCACGTCGGCAATCCGCTCCTGCTGATCGAACACGCCAGCCGGCATCTTGTCGAAGGCGGGCTGATTGTCATCACAACCCCGAACACATGGTATCCGGCTGCCCGGTTGAAATTCCTGCTCCGTGGTTTTTTCCCCAGTTTTCCGTGTCTTGTCGGGAAAATACAACGAGGCACGCATATGCACATTATGCCTTGGTCTTTTCCCCATCTCTTCCTCTATCTGAAGCTGGCCGGTTACACTGACATACGGCTTCATGAAGTGCAGGAAAAGAAACCAGGACACTTCTACGAGAGATTGCTCAGCTTCCCGCAAAAAATTTACTGCCGCAACAAAATGAAAAAGGCAACAACGGAAGAAGAGCGGGAATTCTGGAAAACAGCAGGTTCCGCACAGTCAATCTATGGGCGGCACCTGGTGGTCACTGCGAGAAAACAGAACGCCGAGGTTTCTCAACAGGCAGAAGCAGCTTAAAAAAGTGATTACACAGCGTCCCGCCACGCAACTGAAAAAGCCGACGCTATTGCGGTTACATTGATCAGATTACACCGTGGTCAGATTACACCGGTCGGAGAGCGGACGCTCCACGAACTGGCAAGCAGAACTGCGAGTTTTCCAACAGAACATGAGGGAAAACTTCCGAATCGACGGCGAGTGTTGTTGAGTGTTTTCAATTACGCCCCCCAAAAACATGACACATCAATCACAGCCCGCGACACAACTTCCCGTCACATTACTCCCCGTTACATTGCATTTCGCGAAACTTTTTCCAACTGAGCAGCTTGATGTTGTGGCTCTTCAGAAAAGCGGCTGTCTCTGGAGAACTGAAAATGATCCGATCGCCGTTACGACGTGCTGCACTGTTGGTGATGGCTCGCAGTTCCTCGTTGTCGTAACCACAATGAATGATCAATTCATTGACCCCCGGCCCCATATCACGCAACGCTTTCATATAATTCGCCTTACGCTGCTCATGCGTTTTCCCGCCGTAGAACTGCAGGACTGAATCGAGTAGAGGCAGGTTTTTCTTCTTCAATGCGCTAATCAACCCTTCTGTATCAGCAGCCAATCCAGGGTATTCTTTACCGATTTCCGGCGGAACTTTCTTCAAGAACAGGACAGGCAGGTCATACTCCAAACCGAGCTTCACATAAACCTTCACCAAATCGGGACGACTGAACAGGGACCCCATATGGGTATCGAGATGGCTAAGCGGAACGCCGAACTTTTTGGCACGATCGATTTGTGCGCGCAATTCAATTTCCACTTCTTCTGCCTTGACGTTCTCCGCTACCAGTCGGGAGTTATCCCAGAGATAGCCATCTTCATCGATCAGGCTGGGGACTTTGTCTTTGGAAGTGACAGGCCCCCAACGATAATACTTCCATTCCGAAGTGAGTGTTAAATGGATACCGTAATCGTGCTGCGGGTTGTCATGAGCGTATTTGGCGAACTCCGTAAACCAGGCACAAGGAACCATAATGCTGGCGGAAGAGACGACTCCCGATTCCAGCCCGGCGATGGTCGCCATGTTCACCGAATGAGACATCCCCGCATCATCCGCGTGAATGATGACATAGCGCGGCTGAGATTCAGTTTTGTCCTTTTTACTCGACGCTTCGTCTGCACCAAACAGATGGTTCTGTATTCCCGAGAACATCAGCAGAACAATTACAGCAGAACAGACAATACTTTGCTTCTTGTACATCGATTTCATTTTACCTTGTTTGATGGATGTGGCAGGAGAAAACCCGAACGACCGCCGGCACAGCCTATCATGCAGTTCAGGGTGATACAATCAACCATTCACGTTTTTCCGATTGAAACAGCAACATGAATTTACACGGGATACATTCGCGAGCTGATCATAGTTCCAACAAAGTCCCGACAATCAATAAAACTGGTGAACAGAAAGGACAGAGGTGAGCAGTTACTACTCTTAATCCCCCGAGTTCACTCCGAGCCGAAAGCACAAACCGCATGCATCACACGCAAAAGCTGGAACCGTGTCTAATGGACAGTTCTGACAGACAGCACCGTTCTGCCCGATTTCAGTTTTCCCCTGGTTCAGCTTTCGCCCATCGATTCGTAGCGGGAAAGACCAATGGAGGCGAATTGGGGAGCAAGCTTTTCGAGTATCTGCTTCACTCTCTCCCGCTCGGGGGGCAGAAAGTGGTTGAACGGCTCGGCCATTTTGTCATCACAAATCCCCAACAAAGACAGAACACACTTGGTAGCTTTAATATGCCGGGACGCATATTTGCCCACGGAATAGATCTCCTGCAATGCTTCAATGCATCGAAGGTACTCGACCGCTTTCCCCTTCTCCCCATTCCGGTAAGCGTTATAACACCCGACAAACAATTCGGGAAAGGCGTTAGCCCCGCCGTTTACACCTCCATCACCTCCCAGTTCAAGAGCATCGAGCAACAGGTGTTCCGGACCGACCATGAAAGACCAATCGGAACGCAGTTCGCGTAGCCCGAGAAGTCTTTTGAAATAGTCGAGATCACCACTGCTGTCTTTCACCCCAACAATATTTTTGTGTGTTGCCAATTTCTCCAACGTCTCAATTTCAAACCAGACTTTTGTCAGGCTCGGCATATTGTAAAGCATTAACGGAAGGGGGAGTTCTTCAACAATATGTGAAACATATTGAGTCAACTCGGTCTGTCCGGCCGGGAAGTAATACGGAGTAGAGAGGACAACCGTATCCGCCCCTGATTCTGCCGCAAATTTTGCCAAATCAACCGATTCGATAAATGCGGTGTCGGTAATTCCAACCAGGACAGGAACACGTTTCGCAACAACTCCACAAACCAGTTCGATATATTCGCGTCGCAGTCGGTAACTCAAACTGGGAGCTTCGCCAGTAGTACCGAGAATAAACAGAGCACTCACGCCTCCCGCAATCATATGCTCGATCAACCTTGTTGCCCCTTCGACATCGAGCGTGTCTCGATCCAGCAACGGTGTGACAACAGGCGGAACAATCCCTGACAGGGAGAAGGTCTCGGAAGGTGAAGAATTCATGGCTGTTTCGGTAACTGGAACTGTCTTTGAAAACCCAAAAGATAAAAACCGGCACTTGCAATACGGTGCAATCCTGACGTTAAGCCATCAATAATGCAACCAGAACTCAACCGGAAAATGGAGACAGACAGTACAGCTTTCAGAATATGATAGCAAACGGACTGCGGGCCGCAGCACAATTTCCATCTACCCAACGGGACACCTGATTGGAGCAGAGCCGATGTCAGTAGCATGATGCCAGCAGTAAATCGCTGCAACAGAAACAGCAATCCAGGTGAACACGCAATTCCTGATGGCCTGATGAATTGTTTTCAGCCCGCCTTGTTGACCGATTCGCTGTGGATGAAGCCTGTTTGCCCTTTGGCCAACGGCAACTTCAACGTGAACGCTGTTCCCTTGCCCGGTGTACTTTCCACGCGAATGCGTCCCTGATGCGACTCAATCACTTCTTTACACATCGCCAATCCAAGGCCGGAGCCACCCTGGCCTGATTCATCGGCTGTTTTCGTTGTGAAGAATGAATCGAAAATTTTCGGTAAGACTTGTGGTGGTATCCCACACCCGGTATCACGAATTGTAATTTCCGCAAAGCCCTCGGCGCGATTTTCATCCAGGTTGATTGTTAAAGTCCCCCCTTCTGCCATTGCTTGACGGGCGTTAATAATCAAGTTCAACAATACCTGCTGAATTTGATTGGCATTCACAACGGCACAAGGCTGCTGGTCAAATTTTTTCACCAACGATATTCGATGAACCTGCAAATCCTTCTCGACCAAAACCAGTACATCTTCCACCAATTGGACCAACTCATAACTTTCCTTGCGATCCCCGTTCGCCCTGGCGTATGACAACATTCCTGTCGTTATCTTTGCCGCTCTCTGGCCCGCAGCAAGAATTTTTGTGAACGACTTTTCACGAATCGCTTCGTCCTTGTGTCGCAAGCCCATTTTGGCATAGTTGATCACGGTTGTCAGAATGTTGTTGAATTCGTGCGTGATCGACGAGGCAAGAACGCCGACGGTGCTCATTTTTTCAGACTGCATCAACTGTTGACGCATGAGGGCAACCTGATGTTCCAATTCCGCAATTTTCTGTTCGTTGGATAGCTTCATCTTGTTTGCCAGGCCTTCCTGATATTATGCCGTTTTTACTACTCGTTAGACTCCCTTTCCGATCATCGTCATCGATTGCCGTTTCAATCAATCTGTCACAGCATTCCTGATGCAACGATCCTGATCATCCTTATTTTCGTCAGACCTGTATGGCTCAGCAAGCTATGGGAAACTGGGCAATTACGGCAATATCACCAAGCATTGCCGATCTAGCAAAATCGGTTGTTTTGAGTTGAAAAATAACGCGTACAGAATTCGTGTGATCAAAATTCCCGTTATTGATAAAAAGAGGCCTTCCCTTATCGATAACTCAAACCGAGTCAATCCTGGGAAGGCCCGCGCCTCCATACCCGCTCATTTGTTGCTTATCTGGAGCTTCTACTGGTCTCCAGGCAGGGTATCAGAATTCTCCCAACACATTACCATCATTACGGATACTCAAGTTCTGCCAGGTCGTCAGGTCGATATTTTCGCTGAAACTGCGTGCTGAACCATCCATCAACAGAGCGTTGACGGCCCCGGTGTGATAACTGCGGGAAGTAACCACAGCATACGTTGGTTCCGTGCAACTTTTAGCCTCTCTACAGTTGGTGAAATCTCCATCGGGCGCGCCACCTCCAGCGATGGGAACAATCGTGTTCGGCGTGAAAGTGGTTGTGAAACCGGTCTGGTGGACTCGTCCATCAACCCACTCGGTATGACCACTGGCCGTTGGCGATGTTCCGCCGATAACATTCCCTTTCAGCGAACCATTACTGTAGGCACTAACCGTGGCGACATCACCAGGTATCGCAACTCCCAATCCAGTCAGATCGCCCCCATCACGAATGTAGGGGGTAAATGCTTTCACCTCTGCAAAAGCAAGCGTATTGGAAAGACCGTCTGTAAAGTCTCTGTCTGAAGTTCTGCTATTCGGTCCGAAGGCTCCCTGCCCTTTCGTGTGGGTCGCGTTATCCCAGACAAACCAGGGCCCCGCACTGTAGCCGTACGATGTCGGATAATGATCGTTCCCCCGCGGTTTGTCATTCGGATCGGAAGGGCATTGATAGGTCGCCACTCGCACATTGGCGGGCGGCGCTCCCTCTACATACGCCTCTTCCAGAATTGCGATATTGTAGAGCGCCCCTTGCTCTACGAATGGCATAATCCGCGCGTGAATCGACCATTGCCCACCAGCCGTTCCGTCATTGGAAACACAGACTGCCGGGGGAAACAACGTGTAAGTATCCAGGTAATTATGGAGGGCCAACCCAATTTGCTTCAAATTGTTCTTGCATGAACTTCTCCTGGCTGCTTCTCGTGCCTGCTGGACAGCCGGAAGAAGAAGCGCAACCAATATGGCGATGATGGCGATAACGACAAGCAGTTCAATCAGTGTAAAACCACTGGCCCCCCTCATGGAACCGATCTTCAACCGAGTTGAACGACGAACAAAACAATTTCTCCTGTCAAACATAGTGAACATCTCCACATTCAATCACCGACAATTAATCAAGACCACCACATCAACCACATGGCTGGCCACCGCCAAACAGATACTGAGACTCAATCTCAATAAAAGAGAGTTTAGTAATCTCTCGACAGAGGTCAATGGACATCCCTTTTATTTCTGCTTTTTTCCTTAAATACACGAAACGTACCACCAGACTATCACTAGCGAACGGCGGGAGAATTGTTGTAACCTTTGATATTATCACCCGTTACAGTAAAGAAACTTCCTGAGATGCTCCATTCTGGTCTGGAGCAACTTTTCTTTTTTTGTGCTATGCTTATCAACAGAATGGGATGTTCGTTTTTAGGAACTGAAAGGCGTTTCGCCGGCAATGCTGGTACTGGAGAGGGGTGAGCAAGATTCACAAGAACAAATGGTTCCATCTGTTTATCGGTCTTGCGGTTACGATTTTGTGCCTGTGGTATTCCGTCAAGGATGTCAACTGGACGGAAGTTCGAAACAGTTTTACCGCTGCACGGTATAACACAATCCCCCTTTATCTCATCGCCCTTATTCTGTTTTTCTGGCTCAAGGCGGTGCGTTGGAGTTGGCTACTGCGTCCCGTAAAACCCCTAACCGCAAGGCAGGTCATCAATCCGCTGATGGTTGGGTTTATGGGCAACAATGTTCTCCCTGCCCATTTGGGAGAGATTTTTCGGATCGTCCTGCTGGGCAAGCAGCAGAACGTTCCCCCTGCCGCCGTTTTCAGCAGTGTTGCCATCGAAAGAATCCTGGACCTGTTTGCCGTTCTCGTACTCGTGGGAGCGGGCCTTCTGTGCGTGCAGGAAATCCCTGAATCGATGCAAACGGCGTTTCAGGGCATCGGAACTGTTGCGATCATCGCAGTCATCATTCTTTCTGCAGGGTTAATCTGGCTCAAACAGGCGTTACGACTGACAGTTGTCATGATCGAGCGACTTCCGATCTCCACCGCGAAAAAACAGAAACTAAATGAACTGGTGAACCATATGGCTGCGGGAACTTCCGCACTCAGGGAGGGGAAATTACTGCTGGGGCTTATCATCAACTCTCTGCTTCAGTGGAGTTGCAACTGCGTGATGATCTATATTTCGCTTCGCAGTTTTGGCATCCATGTTCCCTTCTCGGCCACATTGATCCTGTTGGGGAGCCTTGTGTTTGCGGTGACGATCCCCTCAACTCCCGGATTCTTCGGACTCATTCAGGCGGCGTTTGTGGGAACACTCGAATTGTTTTCCATTTCGGAAGGAAGCGCATTCGCCGCTTCCATCTACTACCACCTGCTTCAATACGTTGCGGTTACAGCAGTCGGACTGATC
>JALTOP010000160.1:0-2505 GCA_027000105.1 Planctomycetaceae bacterium
CCGGCCAGATGCTCCAATCCTGCGTCTGTCACTTTTGTCCCGTACAAATTCAGGTAGGTAAGGTTCTTGAGTCCGGCCAGGTGCTTCAGCCCTGCATCTGTAATCGCTGTTTTTTCCAGATGCAGGCGGACGAGCGATTTCAAGCCGGCAAGATATTTCAGGCCGGCGTCCGTAATTTTTGTTCCGCGCAAGTTCACCTGATACACCTTTGTCAATTTGGCCAACGGTTCAAGGTTGGCATCTTTTATTTCCTGATCAGAAAGGTGATAAGCAACTTCGAGTCGATCATCATTTTGTGCCAGTTTGAGAACACGTCCTCCTTTCGCCTGAACTTGCGCAATTGCGGCAGCATCATCAGCGACGGCACTGGCAACGAGAAGCAGAGAACAACAGACGGAAAAAATCGCTTTGATGAACATCGTATCTCTCCTGGTGGTTTTCATGACTGGATACATTGGCCATACGCATCAATTCAGTTATGCCGGGAACGATTGAAGGAAAATGTTCCGCTACTGATGCGAATTATCCGGCATCTCCGGCACTATCCGCGGTCTGATCCCAACCGCGGCGGTGTCGGCATACTGCTGTGCATCCTTTCCTCAAGGATGATTGTTTCGGGATCAGAAATCAAGGGAATTGCTTTCAATTTGAAACGATCCGATGAAACGGGAGGTAGCAACTGCCGTCGCCTGCAGTGTGATCGCCGAGGTGATGAATGTCGCTGTGCTGGTTACCGGGGTAGTTGCTATGTAGTTACTGTCGCAATGATGTCAGGATTATCAGCAGTGTGCATTCGAGACTTTCGCTTCCCTGGCTGCTATTGTAGGCTGGGCGGCGAGAGCCTGTTCGACACGGCCGGACGGCAGGATTGACAAAGTGTAAAAGTGTATTGGCGAAATATCCAGAGATTCAAACCGAGAGGACATTTATTGATGAGAAGAATCGGTCTTGTTTTGTTTGCGACGCTGTTCGCCGTCAGTGGCGGGAATCTGTTGGCGAAGCCTCCTGTTTCAAAATGCAGGACGGCGCTGGATGATTACGTCTACAAAGATGACCCGACTTACAAGTGGGAGCTTGTCAAAAAAGTCGAGGGGAAAACATCCAACACGTTCATGATCAAACTGACGTCCCAAACATGGCGCACGAAGAAAGATGTCGATCGTCCGGTCTGGGATCACTGGCTTGTCGTAGTCAAACCGAAAGAATTGAAGTTCAGCAAGGCGCTCATTTTTGTCGGGGGAGGCAAAACCGGCCGTGCCTGTCCCGATCGGGCTGATGACAAAATAAGATTGATGGCTGAATCGACCGGAAGTATCGTCGCTGAACTGAAGGCGATTCCGAATCAGACGCTCACTTTTCACAATGATGGTGTTCCGCGTGTCGAGGACGATTTGATCGGTTACTGCTGGGCGCAATATCTGGAAACGGGCGATGTGACCTGGTTGCCCCGGCTTCCCATGGTTAAATCGGTTGTGAAGGCGATGGATTGCTTGCAGGAATGGTCGGAAAAGCAGGGAAGAAAAATTGACGGGTTTGTGATCGCGGGTGCTTCCAAACGGGGTTGGACAACCTGGATGACCGGTGCGGTTGATCGACGGGTCGAGGCGATCATCCCTATTGTGATCGATGTCGCCAACACCGCTGTTTCACTGCAGCACCATGCGGAAGCATACGGATTCTGGGCCGAAGCGATCGGGAATTACTATCAGCACAAGTTGCTGCAGCGTTCCGATCATCCGCGCATGAAGGAAATTTACGAGGTGGTCGATCCCTATTGTTACATCGACCGTTTGACGATGCCCAAGTATATTCTGAACGGAAGTGGCGACCAGTTCTTCTGTCCGGATTCTTCCCAGTTCTACTACTCCGATCTCAAGGGAGAAAAGCTGCTGCGTTACATTCCGAACGCGGATCATTCCCTCAAGGCACCTGATACGGTCACAAGTTTGATTGCCTGGTACCAGATGTTTCTGTCGCATCGGCCATTTCCGCATCCGAGTTGGAGTTTTGAAAAGGATGGTTCGATTCTCGTTCGTAGTGACATTCAACCGAAAAAGGTTCTGTTGTGGCAGGCAACCAACCCGAAGGCGCGTGATTTCCGTTTGAGAACGATCGGCAAGGCGTATAAAAGCACGGAACTGAAACAGCGGAAAGATGGTTCCTGGAAAGGTTCCGTTGAGGAACCGAAAGAAGGCTGGACGGCATTTTTTGTCGAGCTGGAATACGATTCCGGCGGCAAATTTCCGTTGAAGGCGACCACGTCGGTTCGCATTCTCCCCGATGTTCTCCCCTATAAGGGAATCAATTTGAACACGGTTCCCTATGAACCGTTTCTGAAAGGCGAGAGCAATTCCAAGATCGGGCCGCCCGACAAAGTGCTTAAAAAACCGCTCAAAAAAAAATGACGCTCCCTCCTCCCAGACAGGGGGGAGTTTATGTTGTCGCCCATCGCGGAGTGCATCAGGGAATCCCGGAAAATACGATTCCCGCATTCCGCAAGGCGAT
>JALTOP010000160.1:2515-6136 GCA_027000105.1 Planctomycetaceae bacterium
ATCGATGTTCGCACAACGAAAGACGGACATTTCGTCATCATGCACAACGCGACAATCGACGCCTACTTTCCGGGACACAGCGGGCGGGTGGATGAAATGAATCTTGCCGAGATACGACGATTGAGCTTCGGCAAACGGTACGGTTCGAAGTGGGAACAGACAACTGTTCCGACTTTCGAACAGGTGCTTGTGCTCTGCAAGGGAAAGATCGGTATCTACCTCGATCTGAAATCCGCTCCTGTTGCCGAACTGGTGAAACTGATACGGAAACACGAGATGGAAAAATCGGTTCTCTGGTACGGTTCGCCTCAATATCTGGGAGAAGTCAAACAGCTTTGCAAGGATTGCCTGCCCATGCCTGACCCGTATTTCGAGGTCGCTCTGCCTTTGATGCTCAAAAGCTTTCACCCAGTCGTGATCGCCAGCAATTTTGAAACAGTCACTCCTTCTTTTCTTGAAAGATGCCATCGGGCGGGAGCGATTGTGATCGCCGATGAGACAGAACCGGATCCGGCTTCATGGGAGAAAACGATTTCAATGGGACTGGACGGCATTCAAACAGATGCCCCGCAGAAACTGATCGAATACCTGAAGCATCGTAACCGGAAACATCAAAAAAAGTGATCGCAAGAGTAAGCGTCCGGGACGTTGACAATCAGGCACGTTTGCGCGACCGGGCATGAGCATGAGGGTGAGCCTGCTCATAGGCATCACGCAGTCGCGCGGTGCTGACGTGTGTGTAAATCTGCGTGGTCGTCAGACTTTTGTGGCCAAGCAATTCCTGCACGCTGCGTAAATCGGCCCCGCCATCAAGCAGGTGGGTGGCAAAGGAATGTCTCAATGTATGCGGACTTGTCTTGTCGGACAGACCTGTCTGCTTCAAATACTTTTCGAGCATTCGACCGATGCTGCGTGTTGTGATTCTCTGCCCGAAGCGATTGAGAAAAATGGCCTCGCGATCTTCTGGCGAAGATTTATCGCTCAATGTTCGAACTTCCAGCCAGCGTTGCAATGCTTTTTCAGCAAAACTTCCCACCGGCGCGATCCGTTCCTTTTTCCCCTTACCACGAACCCGCAGGATGTTGGTGTCCTGATCCCAGTCGGACAAATTCAGGGAAACAAGTTCCGCCACACGAAGCCCGGCGGTGTAAAGAGTTTCCAGTGCAGCGCGATCCCGTAAGCCCATCGGGGTGTTTGCGGGGGGAGCTTCCAGCAATTCGGAAATTTCGCGAGAATTGAGATAGTGGGGCAGTTTGCGTCCGACTCGTGGTGTGCGCAGCGCCTTGGCAGGATTCGTGGCACACAACCCTTCCCGATTACAGTAGCGAAACAGACTTCGCAAACAGGCAAGTCTGCGGGCAATCGTACTGCGTTCGTAACCACAATCGTAAAGGTAGGTCAAGTAGCCGCGCAGCATGGGGATGTCGGCCTGTTCTGGCGTCGGAACATAGCCGACCCTGTCCGCGCAGTAATCGAGAAACGAGATGAAATCTTCCGTATAGGATTTCCGTGTCAATTCCGAAGCATTTCGCTCGATGTGCAAATACCGCTGGAACCCCTCAAATGCTGCTTCCATCGAACCGAACTTTCTGGATTGAACCGGGCATCAGGCAGATTCGCGGTAGTGGAGGGAATCTTCTTCCTCGATTCTTTTTCTGAGTGAGCGGACTCGCTGACTCATCACGGCTGCATCGTACCAGCTGAAATTCAATTCGGGATCAGCCGCATACCGTCCCAGTGTCTGCAGTAATTCGTCGTGGCTCTTGTCATCGTAAAGAAATACGTATCTCTGCCCATCTTTGACCAACGCAAACACATTAATTCCCTGCGACATCCGAATCTCTCCCTGAACGGCATCTCCCACGACCGGCAATCCGAGCGGAATTGTCCGCCGGTAAAAGCCGGGTGGCTGACCGTCCCCACTGTCCCTATGGATATGAAGAATGGGAGAGGGGATCGCATGATCAGAAACAGAGCCGCCACCAGCCGTCATCAACTGTTATCAGAAACAAGGTCGTCATCAGGAACAGACCCGCTTGTCTGACGTTCATCAGTTTGCGACAGAACCACTCCCGTCCTCTCCTGCGAGTGTTATCGACAGGAACGGGGCCAAGCTATTGATATTTTCGTGAAGTCAGTACAAATCGCCTTTTCGTCAAACCGCCGTGCAGTTGAAGCATTTCCTGAATGCTGCGATACATGCAAAAACGAATAAAATCTTCGCTCCGAAGCAAATGTCCGGTCCAACCGCCGCTTCGCTGGTCTCCTCCCAGCTCCAGATAATTTCGTAATGCAGCGGTGAATTTGGCATCGGCACCATCAAATAATCGCGTATAAGACATGTATGGCTGCAGTGAAGACTCTCCCGGAACAAAATCGATGCCGGTTGAGGGGAATTGAGGTCTCCCCGGCAATTTGGGGAATGATTGCGGATTATCATCAATTTGCGGAGCGTTCATCTCAGGAGCTTCCATCGGCGGAACTTCCATTTCCGGAAGAGCCGGGCTTGCCTGATTCGTTGAAGGTGTTGATGCCCCTGATTCGATCGGTGATTCAGTCGGTTCGAGTAACTCCGGCATCGGTGCCAACTCGGGAACGTCGTTGCCATTTCCCTTTCCGGAAGTTGGCACAGGCGGGCCGGAATCCGCTGGAGATGGCTTTTCCTGTTCAATTTTCATCGCTTTTTGAAGGGCCTGATCCCACTGTTCCTGATCAACCGGCTGTAAATCGGTCGGCACCGGAAAAGGGGGGGCTTCGTTCTGGGCGCGCACAATCGGCGAAACAGTATCAACCGCCGGATCGCGCTGGGCACAGGCGAGCCCGGGGATTTTGCATCGCAGCGATTTACCCCACCCGGCAATTCCCGATCGACGTCTCCTCGAATGTTTTTCTTCCGGGACGATTGGAATACCGGGATTGAATTCGGGAATCCGCGTTGTGTACCACGAAATTTGCAGCCCCAATCTCGGTGGGTAGTAGGGAGTGTATTCTGTGACAGCCCCCAGGCAGATGCCGTCAACGTCCAAAATATCCACCAGTTTCGCCAGGTCTTCGGGCGAATCGAGATTCAATTGATGGTCGTGTATCGCGGAATCGACAACACCAACGGGAATGACCTGAAACCCGGGAACCTTTTGCAGTTCCGTTTGATACGCTTCGGCAAAGCGACGTCCATCAACGGCCCGTTCAGAAGAAAGATTGATGAACGGAGCAATCGCGATACGGGGCAAATTGGGAACCGGATTGGAGACACCCAGTTCAACGACAACACATCCGCTCAGGTAGATCGCCGAAAATACCGAGAGCGCCAATACAAAACAGATATTGTGCGTTCGTAAACGCATGGATGGTTCCCCCCAACAAACCGACAAGCAATTCCCCAATTGGACGTTTTAGATGCGTAAATTTCACTAAAACAACATTGTCGGCATCGATACACCCGTTACTATCGGCATAATTGATACAAGATCTTTAATCGTTAAAGATTGCCTTGTTTCCCAACTCCTGTTTTTTGAAAATGTTTCACATGAAGCTCTCCATCGAACCGGCAACAGTGCAGGATACAGACGAGATTCTGAAATTGATCCGGGCACTGGCGGAGTACGAAAATCTGTCCGAAGA
>JALTOP010000161.1:0-17869 GCA_027000105.1 Planctomycetaceae bacterium
GTTCTGTCGATCAATCCCCCCTGAAGATGCTCGCCAAGGCAACAAGCTCCTCAAATCAACCAACGACTGCTCCCAAAGTATCTTCAAAAGTCAAAAGAAACCCGTCTGCTGACGATTCATCAGCGAAAATGAAGCCGAAAAAGGGCAGAAAACGCGTCCTGATTGTTATTGCCAACCAGGATTTTTTCTATCGGGAATACGCTGAACCACGTGCAGAACTGGAACGAGCTGGAAGTCACGTAACAGTTGCAGCGGGTACGAAAGCCGCTTGCCGACCCCACGCAAATTCCGGTCAAGGGAATCGACCCGGAATCGTTCAACCGGACATCACTCTATCGCAGGTCGAAGTGGGCGATTATGACGCTGTCCTTTTTTCCGGAGGATGGGGAGCTTCCTGTTATCAGTACGCGTTTCCAGGACGGTATAACAACCGTGTCTATAACGGAAACCCGTCAATAAAAAAAGAAGCGAATCGGATCGTCAACGATTTTCTGGCCGCAGACAAATACACCTGCGCCTTATGCAATGCCGTTTCCGTTCTGGCCTGGGCAAGAGTCAATGGGAAAAGCCCATTGGCAGGCAAGCGGGTTTGTGCTCCGACTCGCGCAGCTGCAGCGGGTATTTACAATGGTCGCCAGGCCCAGCCTTCCTGCCGTTGGCATCCGGAAGTCAATGGAGCCAGAATGTCTCCTCCGGGTTCCATCGGTCGGCCGAACACGGCAGTGGATGATGTTCTGGTCGATGGAAAAATTATTACCGGCGAAGATGACATTTCCGCACGAGAGATGGGCCGCCGAATCGCACAGGTACTTTTGCAATAACTTTTGGCACACTATGATCTCCGGTAGAGCTTCTCGATCGCCGGTGAGTCGAGACCAGGAAGAAACAACGCTTCGGTTTCCCTGTCAATTCCAGTAGACTGGGGCAGTAGAGAGGGCTTGTGATCGCGGTCTGAATGATTAAAAACGGATTCAACAAAAACAGGCTTTGTTCGATCGAGCTTGTACTATCGACCTTGCTCAGACGTCAATCCTGTCGTCGCTGAAGCCCGTATCCGCAACAGCGCACTCGCCTGATCAGAGAAAACCAGCAACTGCAGTGAAGCTCACCGATGAAATCACGGCACTTCGATATGATCATTATTGGACAAGGGCTCGCCGGAACAACCCTTGCCTGGCATTTACTGCGGCGTCATCAGGATATTCTGGTTCTTGATCAGGAAAACAGCGTCACGTCTTCAAAAGTTGCAGCCGGTTTGATAACACCAATTACCGGGATGAGACTTGCCATTTCCTGGCGATTTCGGGAGTTGCTTCAAACGGCAGAACAGTTTTACCGCCACATTGAACGGGAGACCGCCTCCCGTTTTTATCACCAACGGGGAATGATCCGGTTTTTTACCAGCAACCGGGAGCAGGAGAGATTCACAAAAAGACTGGAGACAGAAGAATTTGGGGAACTTGTCCAACGTCCCATATCGAGCTTCGATCGGAATCTGTTCTCTTCGCCGATGGATGGATTTGAAATGCCGAGAGCTTCCCAACTTTATGTTTCACAATATCTCGATGTCTCACGAGAATACTTTCTGGAACGCCAATGTTACCGATCTGCCTGTGTGGATCTGAATAATGATATCCTCTTGACTGCATCCGGTGTTCAGCTACCGAGGCTTGAAATCAGCGCCACACAGTTAATTTTCTGCCGGGGAGCAGAAGACCGCAAGAATCCGTGGTTTTCACAAATAAAATTCAAACCGGCCCAGGGAGAAATTCTGACTCTGGAGATTTCCGAACTTCAGGAAACACGAATCATCAATCAGAAAAGCTGGCTCGCCCCGATGCCTGAAAACAAATTTGCCGCCGGTTCAACTTATGAATGGAATCAGCTCGATTCAAAACCGACAGCGGACGGAAAAGAGCAAATCACCTCGAATCTCAAACAGCTATTACGTTGCCCATTTCAGATTATTGATCACCGTGCCGCGATCCGCCCCGCTCTGCATGATCAAAAGCCAATTATCGGAAGACACCCTCGATTCAAACAACTGGGGATCATGAATGGGTTGGGATCGAAGGGATCGTTACAGGCTCCGTGGCTGGCAAAGCAATTGACAAATCATTTATGTGATGATGCTCCGATTGATCCGCAAGTCGACCTGAATCGGAGATATCCCGCATGATACCGCTCACCAAACAAGTTCACGAGCTTCTCTGCAAGGCAGATCTGGTGGGTGAAACCGTCATTGATGCCACGGCCGGCAACGGACACGATACCCTGTTCCTATCCCGATGCGTCGGGCCATCTGGCACAGTTTACGCCATTGATATCCAGCAAATTGCGATCGACCAGACAAAATCGCGTCTTGTCGATGCCGGTTGCATCAACGTCGTATATCTGGTTGGCTCGCATGCGGAAATGCTCTCCCTGCTCCCGGGTAATCTGACTGGAAAAGTCGCAGCGATTACATTCAATCTGGGGTACCTCCCCGGAAGTGACAAGACAATCACAACACAAACCGGAACCACACTGAAGGCGATTGAAGCGGCTACCGAACTGCTCAAGCCGGGCGGCATCCTCAGCATTGTTGCCTACACCGGACACCCGGGCGGTAAGGAAGAAGCCGATTCAGTTGAAGAATTCGTCAATCAGTTACCCCCAAGCGATTTCATCTTCCGGGAAGAGACCACCACTGCGCCAATTAACAATTCACCACGTTTCTTTGTTATTCAGAAAAAATAAGGTGCTTTTATTATTGAAGTGAAGAATCCAGCCACTTTTGTGCAGTATTCCATTAACAAGAGCCTGTCATCCTGCTTTCTCGTTCGCTTTTACCGACCACTTGCATACGCCACGACCACCCCATCACCCCTATCCTCCCTGTTCCTCCCATGCATCCCTTTCCTTATAACCAGTACAAGTGGCCTTGCATTGCTTTTGCCCCGTTAAGATTGCGTAAATAACACCTTATCTACTGAGCAGAGAGACAATCTCCGTTCGATAAAAGCGGTAGAATCCTGTTTTTCCCTATAACTGTCATAACCGGAATACTCGCTCCAAGAAGAAACAAATTCTTTGTGAAAGAGTCTTGATGGAGATACGCCCGCACATCCTCCTGATAATTACCCTTCTGTTTTCATTATCGGGAGAATTACAAGCTGAAGATCTCGCCCCATCGACTTCATCAGCGGAATCGATCCTGTTTTTTCAGCCCGGCAACAAGCCTGTCTGGCTGGACGAAATAACCGATCGGCTGGAAGAATCGGAGCGTCGATTGAACAGGCTGGAAGCTGGTTCTTCTTTCAGTATTGAACAAGCCGGATATGCTGAAAACGCATTAGGCGATGACACTTCTGCTTTGTTGGATCGCATTGCCGTTCTTGAAGAAAAGTGGAATAAACTGGAGGCTTCGGAAGCGAAGAAGAAAGCGGATGCCAAAAAGAAGACGACGTTCAAAGTGGGCGGTCGTGTGCATTACGATTACTGGGATTTCTCGGACACGACCAACGGTATCAATGCGTTTGAGCACCCTAGCGGCCCGCTAGCAGGAACCGATCCTGAAAACCGTTGGGCCTTTCGTCGGGTGCGTCTCGAATTCAAAGGAGACATTCAGGAGAGTATGTTCTGGCGGTTGCAGGTTGATTTCGCCAACCCTCAAACGCCCGCTTTGAAAGACGTTTACATCGGCTTCAAGGAATTGCCGAATAACCAGACAGTGCGCATCGGACACCAGAAACGTCCGATCGGCCTGGACGCCTGGAACAGCAGCCGTTTCAATATCTTTATGGAACGTCCGCTGGTCGTCGAATCGATGAACGAAGATGCCCGACGTCTCGGCATTACCGTTTACGGCCACACCGATGATGAATCCCTCAACTGGCAATACGGTATCTTTCAACTTGAAAACTCCTCTACCGATGGAGCAGTTATCGGTGATGCGAAACAATACAGTTTGAATGCACGAACAACTGCAACCCCCTGGTACGATGAAACTTCAGGAGGCCGTGGATACTTTCACTGGGGGGTGTCCTTCATGGCTGCCAACCCGGATGGAGACAACACCGCTGCCACAACCAACGGGAACGAAGCCCGTTTCCGCACCCGGTTTTCCAACCGCTCTTCCACCCGCTGGTTGAATACGAATCGAATCGCCGGAACGGAGTGGTTTGAAACGGTCGGCTTTGAAACGATGCTCAATATCGGATCGCTCCAACTGGGAGGCGAGTTTCAACATACGTGGTTGCAACGGGACAACACGACACCGGGCACAGGGCCAGATTTGAATTTTCAGGGGTATTATGGGCAGGTTTCCTATTTTCTGACGGGCGAACATATTCCGATCAAGAGAACCGTCGGCTCGATCGGCCGCATCAAACCGTTCGAGAACTTCTTCCTTGTTGAAAAATGCTGTGGTGGGACAGGGCGTGGTTGGGGAGCCTGGCAAGTCGCCGCACGATACGGAATGGTCGATCTTTCCGACAACGACATCCGTGGCGGTGTAGGCCGGTTGGCAACTGCGGGAGTCAATTGGTATTGGACGCCTTATTCCAGAGTGCAGGCGAATTTGCTGTATGGAGACATTTCCGATCACTCGCCCGTATTGGGACTGACCGGCGGACATTCCCTCACGCTGGGCATTCGCTTTGCCGCCAATTTTTAAGCGGTCTCTACAGGCTATTGTTCTTGTATTTTGGAGGAAACATCGTGAGGCAATTGAGAACAGCTCTGTTCGCTTTTCTGTGCGGAATCTCCATGACAAACGGTGCGTCATTCGCCTGGGCGGGTGACGTCGCAACATCCAGCACAACTTCCGGTAATTGCTGCAGTCAACAATCCTGTTCCCCCTGCAAAGTGACGTGCAAAGGTTGTATCGAAAAAGAGACGAAATCGCGTCATTGTTGGGATGTCGAATGCGATTACGTCTGTATTCCTCCCGTAAAATTTCCCTGGACAAAATGTTGCGAACTCCCCTGTCCGAAGATTCGTAAAATCCGTGTAATGAAGCGACGCGATTATAAAATTGATATCTGCCGGTTCCACTGGAAGCTCAAAAAAATCTGGCCCTGCTGTGACAACACTTGTTCGAAAGAGTAGGATGGCGCTTGCTTCCGTGCTATTTTCTGGCAAATGTTAAAAAGCGGTTGAACCATGACAATCGAGCTCAATCCGGCGCAGGCGACTCAGGATTATACGTTACAGGTTTCCGAGCAACTCAAAGCGAAGCGTTTGCGGATTGTGTTCGCGGAGAGTTGCACAGCGGGACTGTTAGCCGCGACATTAGGACAGGTTCCCGGGATATCCGAATCTCTTTGCGGTTCTGCGGTGACATATCGCAATGCAACCAAAGCGGGCTGGCTGGGAGTTGACACAAAACTGCTTGATGATCCCGCCATCACTGCTGTCAGTGATCCCGTGGCCCGGCAGATGGCAAGGGGCGTTCTCCAGATGACCCCCGAAGCAGACCTGGCGGTATCTGTGACCGGTCATTTGGGGCCAGATGCCCCTGCTGGTCAGGATGGGCTTGTTTTCGTCGGGATATACGGAAGATTTCGTCAGGGGCAAAGCGAACAGGATATGATCGTGCATCGCATTAAACTGGAATCTTCCTATCCTCAACAGCAGGAAAGGAAAGTCTCACTGCGAGTCGCCCGGCAAGAAGCTCTGGTACAAATAATTATGAAACTGCTGAATTCATTTCTTCAACAATGATCCGTCCTGCGGTTTCAATCATGGAACGATCAACATCCAGATGTGTGACAGCTCGCAGACGATTGCCACCGATGGCGTAAAGTTTGACGCCTCGTTTGCGCAATCGTAATTCCAATTCCGAAGCCGTGATGGCATCACTTTCTATCTGGAAAAAAAGAATGTTTGTTTCAACATCTTCCCGGTTGACCTCAAGCCCGGGAGCATCAGAAATAATTGCCGCAAGCCGTTTTGCGTTGGCGTGATCTTCCGCCAATCTTTCCCGATGATTTTCGAGAGCGTACAGTGCGGCGGCGGCAACGATACCCGCCTGTCGCAAACCGCCGCCGAACATCCGCCTTGCCCGACGGGCACGTGAAATCGTCTGTTCGTCTCCCACAAGAATTGATCCCATCGGGCAGCCCAACCCTTTGGAAAAACAGATGCTCACGGTATCGAAATACCGAGCGACGTCTTTAGCCAAATAACCCTTGGCAATGCAGGCGTTGAAAAGACGGGCGCCATCCAGATGATTTTTCAAACCGTTTTCTCTTGCCCAGTTCGTTACTCTTTCGATTTGATCCAAAGGATAGGCTTTACCGCCCCCGATGTTGGTTGTGTTTTCCAGACAAAGAAGCCGTGTGGGGGGAAAAAACTGCCTGTCCGGTCGAAGCGAATCGACAAGGTCATCCAGATCAAGCATCCCCTGATTTCCTGCGACTGTGCGAACCGTCACTCCGGAAAGAGCGGCCGGGGCCCCGACTTCATAACTGGCGATATGCCCCTGTTGTTCAATCAGCAGTTCCTCTCCTGCCCTGCAGTGAGCCCAAATCGCGGTCTGGTTCGATTGCGTGCCGGTACAGCTAAACATCGCAGCCGGTTTTCCCAGCAAATCACAACAAAGTTCTTCCAGTCTGTTTACTGTTGGATCTTCCGAAACGGTATCATCCCCCACTTCGGCTTCGCACATGGCCTGCCTCATGGCGGGTGTTGGTTTAGTGAAGGTATCGCTGCGAAGATCTATTTGTTGGACGGACATGCTTCTACTCAAAAAAATTATTCGGGGTCTCGCGCAGAATTTGAGACAAGGATAGTGTATATTGCAGACGATTGTAATTGACAGGATCTGAAATTGGAGAGCCTCAAATGAATTCCGAATCTACATCCCATTCGACTCGCCGACACTTGATGCAAGGGGCGATAGCGGCTTCAGCCGGACTGCTCGGCGTGAAAAACATTCAGGGCGCTGGCGAAAAGGGAGCAGGCGTAAAAGCTGCGCTCTCCAAACGGAAGGGACGAATCAAACAATCTCTCGTTCATTGGTGCTACAAAAAATACTGGTCTGTTGAAGAGATGGCCAAACTGGCCGTCAAGCTGGGAATTCCCAGTATCGAACTGATCGATCCGAAACACTGGCCCGTCCTCAAAAAACATGGTTTGACCTGTGCCATTTCGGGGAGTCATCCATTTCGGATCGGCCCGAACAACCCTGAGAACTGGAATGCGGTGCGAGAAAAACTGACCACGCGCATCAATCAAGCTGCCGATTTTGGCTGTCCTTCTGTCATTACCTTCACCGGAATGGCTGACGGGATTTCCGACGAGCAGGGAGCCGACAACTGCGTCAGATTTTTCAAGGAATTGATGCCGCTGGCTGAAAAAAAGAAGGTGAATCTCTGTCTGGAAATGTTGAATACGCGGGATCATTCCCATCCGATGAAAGGACATCCCGGATATCAGGGGAATCACACCGAATACTGTATCGATATCATCAAGCGGGTTGGTTCACCACGCATGAAATTGCTGTTCGATATTTATCATGTGCAAATAATGGATGGCGATGTGATTCGACGAATCAGGCAGCACCACGAGCATATCGGGCACATTCATACCGCAGGGAATCCCGGTCGGGGTGAGTTGGACGAGAACCAGGAGATCAGCTATCCGGCGATCATGCGAGCCCTTCTCGAAGTGAAATACCGGGGGTTTGTCGGTCAGGAGTACATTCCGACACGAGACGCCCTAACCGGTTTACAGGAAGCAGTTGCCCTGTGTGATGTGTAGCCCATTTCGATTCCCCAGCGAGGCTGGTTCATTCTGATAGCCGTAGCCAAACTGATATTTTTCTAAAATTTGCGAGCCGTTCGCAAACTTTTACCGTTAATAATACGGAAGGCGCAACCGGGTTCCGGGCGTCATGCGTGCATTGAGAAGATCTCCCCTGCATCAGGAGTTGCGGTGTTTGAGGACGGAAACCATCTTGTTCTTTTTCCAAGCGTTGCATACCGCGACGGAGAGCTAAACTCGTGGATTGCGAATGTCCACGGTTGGTGTTTCGACGCGGAGCACGAAGTTGATTTTCAGCGGGCAACGGCGGGGATATTACGTCGGGCATTGAAATTGCCGCGCGATGCTGATGACCCTCCCTTTTTCCGGGAACGATCCTGGGGGTTTGTCGTTAAAAGCCGCAAGAAAGTTTCGATCGAGATATCACACCCTCAAGGTTCATTTATCTTTCAGAAAAGTAAAGGTAACGGCCACTTCCGTGGGATCCTGGACTTGCAACTGGAAGATGGTTCGGATTCAACAAGCCGCACCGCACACGGTTCACTCAAGACGACAATCAGTGCCCGCCGGGAAAATGACACCCGGCAGGTTTGTGGCGATATCCACCTGGTTGGCGACCGCGGACTGTCCGTTATCTCCGACATCGACGATACGATCAAGTTCACCAATGTCGACAATAAACAGGAGATGCTGCGAAATTCCTTCCTCCGCCCGTATCAGTCAATCGAGGGAATGGCTGACCTGTTTACCGAATTGGCAACGCCGGAGACTTCATTCCATTATATCTCGGCAACCCCCTGGCAATTGTATCATCCCATCGCCAGGTTTCTGTCGAATCATCATTTTCCAGAAGGCTCAATCCACCTCCGCAAATTTGAGCTAAAGGATATTACATTTCTGAAAAAGATATTTCCGACATACAAAAAAAAACGCAAGGTCATTGAATCGCTGCTTGCACACTATCCCGAACGTCGTTTTTTGCTCTTTGGCGATTCTGGTGAGAGTGATCCGGAGATGTACGGAAAAATATATCGGAAACACCCGGAACAGATTGCCGGGATTTGTATTCGAAACACAAAAGGAGAGTCTTCCAGTCTCACTCGGTATCAGCGTGCGTTCCATCAGGTTCCCGCTAACCGTTGGCATCTTTTTGAACACGCCGGAAGTCTGCAGGATGATGTCCTCCCCAAACTGCTGGAGGAGACTGGCCGAGAGAAGTAAACGGGATGTCACCGGGCCATCCCATTTTTATCAAACGCGGCGACTCCTGGATAATCAGGAGAGTCCTGACAAAGATTTTCGATTACATCACTTTTTCACTTCGGTTCCTCGATCCCGGCAACGGTTTTTGACGAACTGGTTGACATTCTGCGAGATGTCGTTCAAGATAGAGCAACCGATAAATGCGGCTTTATTCAAAGCCCTTTTTGGTATCCTGTTTAGGCAGTTAGAAAAGAAACGAGCTTTTACTCTGTCGGTTTTGTGCAATTCGAGATTCCCATTCGGGAGGTTGTTCCTGATTAGGACAGGGAGAGTGCTTCGATCACGAAACAGGAAAGCGACCCGTTTGTACACTTGATTGCCCGGGGCGTGTAAAGTAGACATTGTCACAGTTGGGAGTGTTGTGCGAAATGAATTCGTGCAGACTCATATTTCACGTTCATTTCATGCCTGAAAAAGTGCGTGATTAGTCTTTTAGAGAAATTGAGGTAGAAATATGGCTGCGGGCCGACGTATTGACGTGGAAGAGGTCGGTGATGTCACCATTGCCACTTTTGTGGATAAGAAGATTTTGGATGAAAATAACATTCAGCAAATTGGGAGTCAGTTGTTCGCGCTTGTGGAAGAAGATGGCCGTAAGCGGATAATACTGGATTTTTCAAATGTGGAGTACCTTTCCAGTGCAGCACTGGGAAAATTGATCACGATGGATAAGAAGGTGAAGGCCAATTCGGGGAAATTGCGTCTCTGCTCAATTCGTCCCGATATTTATGAAGTGTTTGCGATCACCAAATTGAATAAACTTTTTGATATCAAAGATGCGCAGGAAGATGCCCTGCAAGGTTTTTGAAGCTGTTTCCGTCTCGGTTTGCGTTGATAAATTCAGGCCCTTGCAACGCATTCTGGGACTGCAGGCGGCGAGATCCCTTTCCAAAATTTGGTGTTCTGTATAAAACCAGGGTAGTTGTTCTGCATCGATGTGGGAATTTGCCACCAGACAGCGGGCCGGACGGTCATTTCTTTCTATGCCAGACAAGCCAGAATCAACTCGGGCAACAATGATTTCAGCCGAAGATTTCGACGAACTGTTCGATGAAACAATTCCGAGCGACACTGCCAAAGGGCAGGAGGTCCAGGAGCGGATCATTGCGCTGATGGAAAAATACAATTTTACCGAACGTGACATCTTCAGTACGCGTTTGGCTCTGGAAGAAGGAATCATCAACGCGATCAAACATGGCAACCGGATGGATAAAAACAAGTTTGTTCGTATCCAATGGGCGATCAGTCCAGAGAAGATCCGGGTTGTCATCAAAGATGAAGGCCCCGGTTTCGACCCCTGCGATGTTCCCGACCCGACCGCTCTGGAAAATCTCGAACGTCCCTGTGGTCGCGGTATCATGCTGATGAAGGCGTTTATGGACTTGATCGAGTATTCAGAAAGAGGAACGATCCTCACCATCGAAAAAAATCAGGGAAGCGAATAGAGGGACCGCCGCAGTCTGCTGCCGGGTTTTGGTGTGTGCAGTGTGCAGGCAGTGTTGATCTGAAAATATCGGGGGGGCGAGATGCTCTTGGCCTGTCCCTGCTTCAATGGCTTCCAACTGAAGCTGATATGCTGATATTGGAATTGCTTTTTATTAATGTCAGTCGCCAGTCTGTCTTTACGAGATTGTCGTCACAAACTTATCGAAACAGGCTTTTCAAAACAAACGGACTATTTTCCGAGTCCTTACCATTTTTCGCAGGAAATACGTTGGAGATACAATGAAAAAATTCATGGCTCCTCTCGCCCGAATTATTACTGTCACTTTTCTGATCTCGCTGTCAAACAGCCAGGCAGCTGATCCGCAGCCACCGAAAGGTTTTCGAGCCATCTTCAATGGAAAAGATCTGACCGGCTGGCACGGGATGAATCCGCATGTTGTCGCAAAATTAACCGGTGCAAAGCGAAAATCGGTTCTTGAGCAACAACGTGCTGATTTCCCCAATCATTGGACTGTGGAAAATGGCGAATTGGTAAATGATGGTCATGGCCCATACGCGACGACAGATGAAGAATTTGGCAATATCGAATTACGATTGGAGTACAAAACGGTTCCAGGTGCCGATAGCGGCATTTACCTGCGTGGTGCCCCGCAGGTTCAAATATGGGATTGGCATCAGAAATACAATCCCAAACGCCCTACCCGCAGACCGTATCTTGGATCAGGCGGTCTATTCAACAACACGCCGACAGTTCTCGGGCGTGATCCAGCCAGCCGAGAGGATAAACCGTTTGGTCAATGGAACAGTTTTCGTATCTACCAAATTGGCGCTCGAACCTGGGTTTGGTTGAATGGCCGCCCGGTCGTACATGGCGCGATCATGGAGAACTACTACGACCGCGACAAGCCACTGCCTGCCAAAGGGCCAATCCTCCTGCAAACACATGGCGGTGAAATCCGTTGGCGAAATATCTTTGTTCGTGAAATCGGCGAAGCGGAAGGGAAAAGGTATCTGGCGGCCCACCCGATGCTGCCCAATCCAACAGAATACAATGTCTCCTACGGGCCACATCCGAAGCAGCTTCTCCATTTCTGGAAGGCTGAATCAGATAAGCCAACGCCTCTGCTGCTGTTCATCCACGGTGGAGGTTGGCAAGCAGGCGGAAGATTGAGCGGATTGACTCATCTGTTGCCGAAACTGTTGAACGAGGGTATTTCAGTCGTTTCTGTCGAGTACCGTTTTATATCCGAGGCGACAGAAGACGGTGTTGTTCCACCCGTCAAAGCTCCGCTTCATGACGCCGCCCGAGCCCTTCAATTCGTTCGAAGCAAGGCAGCCCAATGGAATATAGACAAGGAACGAATTGCCGCATCAGGAAGTTCCGCAGGAGCCTGTACGAGCTTGTGGCTTGCCTTTCACCCCGACATGGCCGATCCACAAAGTGCCCAGGACGATCCTGTTACAAAGGAATCGACGCGACTATGGTGTGCGGCTGTGATCAACGCGCAGACCACGCTCGATCCGTTACAGATGAAGCAATGGACTCCGAACAGCCGCTACGGCGGTCATGCCTTTGGTTTTAGGGGAAACAGAGCGAAAAAGCTCTCCCAATTCGAGGAATTCCTGGCCAAGCGGGACAGCATTCTTCCGTGGATCGCGGAGTATTCGCCCTATGCCCTGGTTTCCGATGACGACCCTCCAGTGCATCTTGTTTACTCGACACCTCCAGCGATCGGCCAACCGCAGAAAGATCCAACGCACACTTCCAATTTTGGGGTGAAACTGCAGGAACGTTGCCGGGAAACCGGCGTCAGTTGCGAATTGGTCTACCCGGGCGCTCCGGACGTGTCACATCCGACAACACTCGATTACCTCGTCTGGAAGCTGAAGGAGTGAAACAGGAGAAGGTTTTCTACGACTGTTAAATCCCCACAGTTATCAAACCGTATCAAATTGTAGGGACGTTATCGTGCCACGGTTTTTCCTGCTCAAACATGCGGGCGGCACGTAACAGTTTTTCCTCACCGAGAGTTGGCCCGAGTAGTTGGACTCCTAGCGGTAAACCATTTTCGGAAAAGCCACACGGTATCGACATCGCCGGGATGCCGGCCAGGTTGGCCCCGATGGTGAAAATATCAGCCAGATACATTGCAAGCGGATCGTCAACCAGTTCTCCCTTTTTGAATGCGGGAGCAGGAGTGACCGGGCCGATCAGTAAATCGACTTTCTTGAACGCATCGAGATAGTCCTGCTGGACGAGCCGACGGACTTTTTGCGCTTTCAGGTAGTAGGCGTCGTAATAGCCGGACGAAAGTGCATAACAACCAAGCATGATACGACGTTTGACCTCACTCCCAAAGCCCTCTCCCCTACTCTTGCGATACATATCGTTCAGGGAAGCGTACTCTTTGGCCCGATACCCGTAATGAACACCATCATATCGGGAAAGATTGCTGGAAGCTTCTGAAGGAGCAATGATGTAATACGTCGCCACGCAGTAAGGAGAATGAGGCAGCCTGATCGGCACAATCTCTGCCCCCAAATTCCGGAAGAGATCAACCGATTGTGTCACCGATTGTTTCACGCAATCTTCAACCCCTTCTGCGAGCCATTCTTCAATAAAGCCGAGCCTTAACCCTGCCAGCGGTTGATCCAGCGTTTTCAAGTAATCGGGGACCGGTTCGCGCAAACTGGTGGAGTCGAGTGGATCATGACCTGAGATCGCCTGCAGAACCGCAGCAGCTCCATAGACATCGCGGGATAAGGGGCCAATCTGGTCGAGCGAACTGGCAAAGGCGCCCAAACCGTAACGGGAAACCCGTCCGTATGTTGGCTTCAAACCGACCACACCACAAAATGCAGCCGGCTGCCGAATTGAGCCACCTGTATCGCTTCCCAACGCCACTGACGCCAACCCACCGGCGACTGCCGCAGCCGACCCACCGGATGAACCACCTGGAACGTGCTCCCTGTTCCACGGATTCGAGGTGACACCAAAAGCCGAATTTTCCGTCGAGGAGCCCATCGCGAATTCATCGAGATTCACCTTCCCCAACAACACTGCCCCTGCGTTACGCAGTTTTTCGACAACCGTTGCCGAATAGGGTGAGGTGTAATTCTCCAGAATTTTCGACGCACAGGTCGTCTTCGAATCGACCGTGCAGATGTTATCCTTGATCGCAATCGGCACTCCCAATAGCGGGGCTGGCGGGGCTTCCGGCTTCTTTTCGCCAAGCTGCGCATCCGCCAGATCAGCCTGGGCTTTTGCAGTCTCCGGATCCACCGACAAATAGGAATGAAGCTGCGAATCCACCTGTTCAATGCGTTCCAGATAAATCCCGGTCAATTCACCGCACGATAATGTTCGCGTTTGCAGCTTCTCTACAAGCTCGCGTGTTGGAAGGAAATGCGTCTGCACGTTGATAGTGTCTCCATCGTTTAGGGGCAAAAGCAACCGCTCTCCCAGAGAGTGGTCTCGCACAATATAGTGGGAAGAGCAGAGGTTGCAAAGTGTCCCAACCGAAGCAATTTACGTTTCAGACTGCTTGAGGATGCCCATCGATTCTCCCGTCAACGGGTTCAGGCGGTCCACTTCGATAATTTTCCATTTGCCTCCCTCTTTCTGCCAGGTAACATTCCAGCGGGTTGTAGCGTGGCCATGATGATTCAGGCTATTGACATTTACCGTCCCATTGACCCGGAAGTGACTTTTCGCCCTGGTGTCGTTCGCCAGCATTGTTACAGAGAGATCGGTAACGTGCATGTCATCCTGAATATCAACTAGCGCCAGTCCGGTTCGAACAATTCCCCGCAACAGCAGATTGTTGACGGAAACATGTTCCAGCACGGTATCAACATCGCCCTCGATACATGCCTGTACGGTGTCGTAAACCGCCTTCTCCACTTCTTCGGAGGGAGTCACAATAACCGATTCAATATAGTAGACCAGACCTGCTGCCAGGAACAAAACAAGACCGATGCCCCAATTCCTTTTCGTTTTCCCCTGCAAGCCCATCCCCAAAAAAATGGAGCCCAGTACAACGCATACCACAACCGTTGGCCATGGATTTTCAGCAAACCAGATCATTGATTCCTCCGGAGAAAAGCACCTGTACTACCAACGGTTAAAGTTTATGAACAGTGCGAAAACTTTTGAAAATCTCATTTTGGTTACGGCGGTCAGGACAGACCAGCCGTGCAGGGTTCTCCGGTATTGTAGCAAGGAAGAACCTGTCAACATAGAAGCAAAAACATGGGAGCAAAATAATGAGCCGGAAACAACGCCCAACGAAAAAGAGGATGTATTCGGCGCTCCCAACTATTCCCTTTCGAAGTGACAAGACGGCATCTGATCTCTGCTAGACCTGCAGCAGCATCTTTAGCAGATGGAAGAACAGTGAAAGCCAATGCCCCGGCAAAGTGTGCTCATTAGGGAAATCAGGGAAACAAGAAACCTGTCCGCATCACAAATCCACATCACAAGGCAAAATGCTTTTCAAACAGTTGCTTCTTCGAACTGTTCCTCATTTTTCATCGCGGCCCACTGCTCGGGAGTATAAAGCACTTCTCTTGCCTGCGAACCATTGTAATCACCCACAATGCCGTCTTCGGCCATGTAATCAATCAGACGTGCCCCTCGCCCATAGCCGATGCCCAAAGCCCGCTGAAGCAGCGAAACCGAGCCCCGTCCTTCGCGAATGACCACTTCAATCGCCTGCTCATAAAGTTCGTCACGATCCTTAATCGATTCCATTCCGCGTTGTGGGCCATCGCCGGATTCTGATGAGGTGATCTGCGATATTTCTTCACAGTAATCGGTTTCATACTGCCCGAGAAAATCGATAATTTCATTGACTTCCTCATCACTGACGAATGTCCCCTGTGCCCGGGAAACATTACTTGTTCCTGGCGCGAGATAGAGCATGTCACCATTGCCAAGCAGACGTTCTGCCCCCATTTCGTCCAGCACAACTCGGCTGTCGGTGCGACTGGCCACCTGGAACGAAATTCTCGCCGGTAGATTGGACTTGATCAAACCGGTAATGACGTCGACAGTCGGTTTTTGTGTCGCCAGAACAAGATGGATGCCAACCGCCCGTGATTTTTGAGCCAGTCGAATGATGTGCCCCTCAACATCCTTGCCTGAGGTCATCATCATATCTGCCATTTCATCTGCCACGATTACGATATATGGAAGTTTTTCGGGAACGCGATCGGCGGCCGGCGAATCGTCTGCGATTCCCATTTTGGCAAGCACTCGCTCACGTCCCATTTTGTTGAATCCATCGAGATGGCGCACCCCTGCTTTGGAAAGCAGTTCGTATCGACGCTCCATCTCGTCAACTGCCCACGCCAGAACGGCTTCCGCCTTTTTCATATCGGTAATGACGGGATGCATCAGGTGCGGAATCTTCGTGTAAGGCGACAGCTCGACCATTTTGGGGTCGATCATCAACATCTTCACCTGCTCGGGAGAACGAGTCATCAACAGTGAAGAAATCAGCGTGTTGAGACAAACAGATTTACCGGTCCCTGTACGCCCTGCAATAAGCAAGTGAGGCATTTTCGCCAAATCGACCGTCATCGGATGCCCGGAAACATCTTTGCCCAAATACAAAGGCAAACGCATTTTGTCCGCCACTTCCGGATTCGTCTCGATCAACTCTTTCAACCGAACCATCACACGTTTCTCGTTCGGCACTTCGACTCCGACGGTATTTTTCCCCGGAATGGGCGACACAATTCGCACTGCGGGAACGCGCAGAGCTATCGCCAGGTCATCTGCCAGCGCGGTCACTTTGGAAACACGCAAACCGGGATCGAGAGCCAGCTCAAATTGTGTGACAACCGGCCCGGTGTCGATTTCCGCCACCTTCACATTCAAATTGAACTCCCGGAACGTGCGTTCCAATGTCGCAGCTGCAATCTGGGCTTTTTTGGCTAGCAGCTCGTACGGAAAATCCTCTGCATCTTCCAAAAGATCCAATGGCGGCAATTCAAAAGGGACGGTCTCTGCAGCCTCCTCGAAACAGATATCCTCCTCGAACCGATCGTCTTCCGCCTGGACACCTGCCGGTGGATTAACCTTGAATGGCAGTGTGATCGCAGTTTCTTCTTTTATGTCATCGACCGGGAAATCCGCCTCTACTGGAGTTGACTGTTCTTCGGTATCATTCCCTTTATTCAATAATTTGTCCAACAGGGGCACTTTCTGATCGCCTCTGACAAGGGAGTTCACATCAGAAACCGACTGCATTTCGCTCTGATCGGCCAATGGCTTTAATGGACGCAACTTTTTATGCATGGCGACGATCGGCAATAAAAAGATGCTTTTCAGAAGGGCAAGTGCAAACCGCTCAGCAGAAAGCATCAAGCCTCCCAGAAACAGGGTGATGAGAATCAAAATGGAACCAACAATAGAGAAGTGGGTTTCCAGAATCGTGTCGCCCAAGGCACCAAGGAATCCCCCACTTCCATAAAGAGCGGGACTCCCAAGAGATGGAACAAACATATTCAGAGCGGTCGAAAAGGAAAAGATGATCAAGGCGATCCCCAGCGCGCGCAGCAGCATATCCTTTAGTGGACGTTCTGAAAACAGGCTCATGTCAAAGGCGATAATCGAAGCGACAAGGATATAACAGGAATAGCCAAATCCTTTCATCAGACTGTAGGAAGCAAAAGCACCAGCCGGGCCGCACCAGTTCGCAACAGTTTCAGGAACGGGATAAACGGTTTGAGAGGGAGCGTCGGCGGGATTGAAGCTGAGAAGGCTCAGCGCAAGAAACAGGATGCCAGCGAAGATCGCCAGAGCCGCAAGATCAGTTTGTAAGCGACGATAATCGATCATCACATTCTGACTGCTGTTTCTCAATGCAATGGGGAGGGAGTGCAGCAGAGAGGAACGATCCTCCATGGCTCGTTCCCCTGCATGCTGCTCCTGTATCCAGGAATGAACTCACACAGACACCCCCGGATTGAACAATCGCTCGAAGTGGCAAGCCGAGCGATCAACAAAAACAATCTCAATACAAGCCTAGCACCTGAATAAAAACGTGTTGAAAAATCGCAGCCTTTCGCGTTGATTTTCTGCAACATCGCTGTAAATCGGTTACAATTATTCTGATTGGAACGGATGGCGGCGCATCTTTGTGACGAATCGCCGGAAGGTAACGATTATGAAGAAATTGACGATAGAGCAAACATCATTGGTGAAGATCCCTAACGACCGTCTGAGGAACCCAATGGTGTCCAACACCTTTATTAGGTGTGCCAATATCGAAGGATAACCCTACAAAACCTGTAGCATAAAACTGTGCCAGTTTGGCGGTCAGTTCCGCTGCCTTCGCGGCGATTTCCGGGATTTGGTTTTTGGCTTCGGGTTTATCAATGATGCTGTCTGGTGGGGTGAGAC
>JALTOP010000161.1:17879-21194 GCA_027000105.1 Planctomycetaceae bacterium
ATGCCGCCGAGGGTTTCGGTGTTGATCAGTTCCATGTGGTCGTAATCGATTTCAGACTCCTGGACTTTGTTGCCATCCAGATCGAAATAGGTGGTGATGACCGTGCCGCCAAACAGGCTGACATCGTAAAGTTCCGTCACCATCCAGCCGACAACGACATCGTCGCTCTCATCATCGGGAGTGCCGTTGTCGTCATGCAATTCATGGCACAATGCAGAGGCCACAATTGCGACACGTATTGATTAATATGTAGCTACAATAGCGATAATAAGCACAGCTCACAGAGCCGTGGCACAAAGCATCAACCGGGGCACCGGGCCACCCCTCGCCGAAGACCCCGCGCACCAACCGCCCAACAGATTCCGCCTACCTGTGCGTGCCGCACGCAGAGAGGCGGGCGAACAACGCACAAACGGGCGGTAACGCTCTCCGCGCCCGCGGCAAGAATGGAGGCCCCGTCCCGAGTTCCGCCGCGACTTGCTTACCGTTCTTCTTTGGCGAAGTTCATTGTCACGGCACCGGAGTCAATTACGTTCGCCGCAATACCCGATTGTTCGAGTACACTCTTCAGCCACGCGCACTCTACTTTCGTGCCAGCATAAACTCGCGGGAATATTGCGATGAGATTCTTGGCATCTACTAACGAGAGCGCCAAAGCATTGCGAATCACCTGTACTGCTTTCGACTTTTCGTTCGCGTCCACCACCACGACTTGCCAGTACCCTAACTCGTCTATCAACGCTGCACGGATGCTGTCTGGAGGGAAACCAATGTCATCCAATTCCGTTGCGTTACCGCAACTCGAACAACGATACGACTGATACCAACGTAGCTTTCCGTCTATGTGCGATTCTCCAACGTTCGCTGTCAATGGAGCGCTGCAGTCAGGACATTGCATGGAAATGGTTGCCATTATCTCACTCCCTCCAGCCACGCATTCGCTCGTATCGACGGATGATTTCGTAAAACCTGGCTTCTTTTGCAGAACCGAGCGGATGGTGATCCGTGATTCCACGCTTCCACCATCGGTGATGGAGTTCTTCGTGGATAATTGTGTTCCGAAGATCAGCCCGCGACAAGAACGAATTTTTACCGATGTGAGTTCCGACACCCTGTTATGCCATACCGGTTCGCACGAACGGAGAATACTGGGGCTGATGAGTAAGTTTCAAGTTTGACAGGTCTTCCCTGATTACGCTTTCAATCGCCCGATTACGCGCAGTGGCAGCTTTACCGGTAATGTGCGACAAGTCCTCCACGAATGATTGCGTCACACGGCCCGCGTTCTCAACGAGTCCACCCCTTGGAACTTCACACTTATCGATAAGCCTAACCGTATCGACGGTGATTTCAACTGTGTCGAGAACTTTATCGGCATATTTCAGGTTTTTTGCGGCACCTATTACTGGAGCAAGTGAAACGAGATTGAATGCCATCATCTCGGCGTGAGACCAAGTCCACTCCCAGTTGTAAATGCCGTAAGCAATGTCTCCTACATCTTTGCATGCATCGAGACCAGTGAACCCCAAAACCACACTGCCAGTGATACCAAGCGCATTCGGTTCATAATCATCAGCCAAAGCATCGGAAGTGTCTCCGACGAAAGTTAAGAGAATCGCATTCTTGAGGTAAGAAGAATTTGACGATCTCCAGTTCTGCGCAGGAATTTGGCTGCAACCACCATATAGCTACTATAGCGATGTATAATCACGTCTCACAGAGCCGTGGCACAAAGCATCAACAAGGGCACCGGGCACAAAGCATCAACCGGGGCACCCGGCGCGTTGTCTCATCTTCACGACGGTCCGAACTTCTGGCCCCCGTTATTGATCCCTTCGATTTCAGTTGTATTTCCAATAAAAATGGAACCCACATGGCGCAGACATCTTGTTGCTACGCAACCCGACCGCTAAAAGCGGACGGGCTACCCCGCTTGAGTCATAGTTGAGGTCATCCTGTAAACCAAGGTCGTAGAAGCATTACCAGCATTACAATTACGAGTACTGGAAGGCCAGATATCCGAAGAAAAAACCAAGCCGAGTGTGTCAATGCGTAACGCTGCTTCAGGTTGCCGATTACTTCCCAAATCGCAATTTGATAAACCAGTGCAAATATGATCATAATAAGCCAGAAGGCGTTGGGAGTCATTGGTCTTCCTCCACCATCAGGTAGATCCACTCACCACCCTTGTAAATCACGATAATCGTTCCGCCCTCAACGGCCCGTTGTGCAATGGGATGCCAAGCAGGATCGAATATCTGGCCATTGGCACCCATGTTGCGACCACGGATATCGTTCATTGGCGTCCTGAGACGCCAAGAGCCGCGAAGCCAAGTCTTGAATACGTCACCGCGCGTCCCAGCGAACTCTCCAACATCACGTATGACAAGCTTCCCGTTGCGGTAAAGATGGCTGGGTGCCATATCGCCTAAGCGGTCAAGTGCCTTTGCTTGGGCATTAAGTGAGCCGCGAGCCCACCACTGCCGAAACGCAGAAACGTTTGGATCAACTTCCTTGATCCAGTAGTTGCCCACTTGCTTGAGTCGAGTACCCTCAAGTCGTGACGTCCACGAACTGACCCGAGCCGCACCGACTGGCTGCGATAGATTGAACGGTCCACTCCTTGGGGCCTTACATCTGTTGACAAGTTTAACCTTATTAGCGGCATTGGCAGCTAATCTTACTTTATCAGCGTACCTTATTATTGCAATCTCAAATGCGACTGAAAATGCGAGTTCTGTAGCTAATGTTTTGATCCAGAAATTTCGCCATTCTTCGTCTTCTGACTCGTCTACTTTAATCCAATCCGGTTCTGGCGGAAGCACAGGAATAGTGTAACCCAAACCATTTGGTGAATAGACTTTTTGAGAGCCATAGTCTCCCGGTTCGAGTGCTGAGATCCAATAATCACGCAATTCTTTTCTCAGCTGTTTTGCGGATACAGCTTCTGAGTATAGTTCCGTTTCCAATTTCTTATTCAGCCCTTTGATCTCCAGCTTCAACTGGTACTGCTCTTTTCTGTAGGATAGGATTTTACCTTTATGTTTTAAAGTATACTCTCCTTGGTTTCTTCTTGCCATTCTGATTAACGCTAAATTATTGCGAGGTATTTCTCCTTCACCATTATTTGTGAAGCCAAATGTAATACCCACGCCTTGGATTGCTCGCTCAAGCCTTTTTATGTCCTCTTCAAGTTTTTTAGAAGCAGTCTCAAAACCTCTTTAATAGTGTAAACAGACAGGCCAGTTTGACAAAGCCAAGGTACAGATGGTCGTGGTATTCCCAGCGAGTCACAACACGACGATAGTTATGCAG